>DASQLE010000062.1:0-4350 GCA_035630175.1 Beijerinckiaceae bacterium | reverse complement strand
GTTAGGGCGGTAGTATTCGCCCATCTCGCCCATCAGCTCGGTGACGTAGTCGGTCAGTTCCGCCTTCGTGTTGCGCCAGGTGAAGTAGGTGTACGATTGCTGGAAGCCGATCTTGGCAAGCTTCCGCATCATCTTCGGCCGCGTGAAAGCCTCGGCCAGGAAGAGCGCGTCGGGGTAGCGCCCGTTCACCTCGCGGATCATCCATTGCCAGAAAGGGATCGGCTTGGTGTGCGGGTTGTCGACGCGGAAGATGCGCACGCCGTGCCCGCACCAGAACAGCACCACGTCGCGCAGCTCGTACCACAACGAGGGCCGCGAGGCGCCGTAGAAATGGACGTTGACGATGTCCTCGTATTTCTTGGGCGGGTTCTCGGCGAACTTGATCGAGCCGTCGGGTCGCCAGTCGAACCATTCCGGATGCTCCTTGATCCACGGGTGGTCGGGCGAGCACTGGATGGCAAAGTCGATGGCGATCTCAAGCCCATGCGCGTGCGCCGCCTCCACGAGCCTGCGGAAATCGTCGAAGCTGCCGAGCTCCGGATGGATTGCGTCGTGCCCGCCCTCGTCGGAGCCGATGGCGTAGACGCTGCCGACGTCGCCGGGCCCCGCCTTGAGCGCGTTGTTCCGGCCCTTTCGGTTGGTGCGGCCGATCGGATGGATCGGCGTGAAGTAGAGCACGTCGAAGCCGAGGTCTTTCACGTAAGGCAGTCGGCGGATGACGTCGTCGAAGGTGCCGTGCCGGTTCGGGTCGCCTGATTGCGAGCGCGGGAACAGCTCGTACCAGGCGGAGAAGCGCGCCGCGAGCCGGTCGGCGATCACCTCGAGCGTCCGGTCGTAGCGAGTGACGTTGGCGCGCTCGGCGTTGCGGCAGACGAGCGCCTCGTTCTCCTCGTCGAGAAGGAGCCGTAGCTGCGCCGCCGAGCCGTCCTCCGGCTCCTTGAGCCGGCGCAGCAGCGCCGCCAGCGCCTCTCCGTCGGCGCCGGTGGCGCGCTCCGCCGCCGCCTCGGCGATGCGTACGCCCTCGATGGTCTCGAGACGCAGCGGCTGCATCGCAGCCTGCTTCTTGCGGATTTCATCGAGCCAGGAGCTGAACGGGTCGCGCCAAGCCTCGATCGTGAACTCATAACGGGCATTGCGCTCAAGCGGAAAGCTACCGGCCCAGCGGTCGTTGTCGACGAAGCGCATCGGCGCGCGGCGCCACTCGGCCTCGCCCGAAACGCGGTGCAGCACCGCGGCGGCGATCTTCTCGTGGCCGTCGGTGAAGATGTCGGCCCACACCTCGACGGCATCGCCGACGACGCGTTTCGCTGCCGTGCGGCCACCGTCGATCTCCGGCCAGACCGTCTCGATGATGACGCGGCCTTCGCCGTCGGGCTCGCTTTGGCCCGACGCCTCGCGCACCGGCGCCAGCACGCCGCGCCGCTCCGCAGCGAAGATGCGCACGGCATGAGGCTTGAGCGTCACGGCCTGACCGGGCGTTAAGGCGAGCGGCGCTTCGCCGGGCGTGCGATCCGTAAAAGTGCCGAGATAGCCGTTGGCGCGGGCGAGCAGCGGGCCGGGATCGAGCGTCACCGGCTCGGCGCCTGGATTGGCAAGGACGAGGAGGCCGTGCCGCGCCGCCGCCGGATGGCCGGAATCAATGCGCAGCAACGCGACATACGGCGCGTCCGGCGCCGACAGGCGCCATTGCGCGCCTTCGACATTGGCGGCCGGCAGCTCGACGCGCAGCCGGTTGATGGCGGCGACGAAGTCGGAGATGTTGACGTCGGAGTCGTGCTCGCGCTGAGCCGGCGAGGTCTCGACCACGTGCAGATCTCGCCGGTAGCCCCATTCGTAGCCGATCGGCATGAGCACGCCGGCTGAGAAAAACGCCGCCTGCGCATAACGCGCTTTCAGCCGAGCCGCGACGGCACTCGGCTCGTTGCCCGCCTTGGCGGCCAGGCGCGCCATGTCGTGGTTCTCGGGAAAGGCGATGGACGGCGCGATCAGCCGCAGCGCCTCGTAGCTGTCGAGCGCCCAGGTTGCGCGGAGGTCCCACCACGCGAAGCTGTTGAATAGGTAATCGAAACCGGCCGCGGCGGTCGCCTTGGCCTCGTCGAAGGTGCAGCCGAGGGTCTCCGCCGCGAACAGGCAGCCCGGGTCGCGCTCCTTGGCGGCGGCAATGAGCGTCCGCCACACGTCCGGCGGCACCTTGTAGGCGGCATCGCAGCGGAATCCCCTGACGCCGAGTTCTTGCAAGTGCCCGATATAGCGCTGCCAATAAGGAAGCAGGAAGGCGCGCGCCGCCTCGCGGTGGTAATCGAGCTCGGCGAGGTCGCCCCACACGGTCCGCTTGCCCGGATCGTCCGGGTCGATCGCGAAGGGGCTGGCGACGCGGCCTTCGGCGTCGCGCAGGTAGACCTCCGGATGCTCGTCGACGAGCGGTGCGTCGTTGGCCGTGTGGTTGATGACGAGGTCGGCCATCACCTTGAGGCCGTGCGCGGCCGCGTCCTCCGCGAAGGCGCGGATCTGTTCGTCGTCGCTGCCGGCCTTGGCGTCGCGGAAGCGGTCATCGAGCCGGAAGGGATCGCGCACCGCATAGAGGCTGCCGGAGCCGCCGGTCTCGTGCACGGGATTGAGGTAGACCCAATCGAAGCCGAGGGCGGCGACGCGCGGCAGTTCGGCGCGCCACGCCGACACCGTGCCTACGAGCAGCGGAAACAGGTTGTAGATGCGCGGGCCGGAGACGGCGACGGGACCCCCGGCATCCTCCCGGGCGCCGCCCCGGGCCGAGCCGTCCTTCGCCTTGTCCTTGGGGGAACTGTCCTTGGCGGTGCGATCCTTGGCGGTGCTGTCTTTGGCCGTGATCTCTTGAACCGGGCCCGAGCGCCGGGCCTGGATGGTCTTGCGTGCTGTCATGACGTCGCCCTCAGGACGGCAATGGGTAAGTTGGAGAACAGTTCCCCGACGGGGAGCCCTTTGCTGCCCCTCGGAGAGGCAAATTCCGCGCCTGTAAGGACGTCGCGCCAAGCTCCTTCTGGAACCGGCAGGATCGTTTCGCCCCAGAAGTCGCGTCCGAGGGGAGGGGCCTCGCCTGGGAGGTGCCGGGCAAGGAGGCGGGGCACGGCGACGACGAGGCGCTCGTGACCAAGGATGCGCCCGAAGCCGACGAGGTTCTGGGTCCGGGTGCCCTCGGGGGCGAGCGGCCGGTAATCCGCCTTCCCATAGACGTCCGGGGCCGTCGCCCGGTCGGCCAAGAGGCCCGCCAGGACGGCCTGCTTGATGCGCCCGTCGGGCCAGCCTTCCAGGAGGGCGCCCCAATCCAGCTGCTCATCGAGGGCGGCGGCGCGGGCGCCGTAATCGACCGGGCGGCGGTTGTCGGGATCGACCAGCGACAGGTCCCAGAATTCGGTGCCCTGATAGACGTCAGGAACGCCTGGCGCCGTGCATTTCAGGACCGTGCGGGCGAGCCCGGTGAGCATGCCCTGATAAGCGAGCCGCCGGGCGAGCGGCCGGAAGGCATCGAGGAAGCCGCCGCCCGGCTGCAGAAGCCTCCCAATGAACGCAAAGGTCGCCGCCTCGTAGGGCTCGTAGATGTTGACCCAGCTCGTGTGGCGCTTGGCTTCGCGTAGGGCCTTGCGGGCATAATCCTCGATACGCTGCCGAAACGGCTCGACAGCCGTCTCCGCGTCGCCGTCCATGAGCGCGTCGGGCCAGGCGCCGAGCAGCGTCTGCAGCAGCATGATGCGGTCGTTGGCATCGGGCGCCTCGCTCTCGTCGAGGCTCGCCACGACCGGCCGGGCGAGACTCTCGAAACGCGCGACGGCATCGGCCCATTCCTCCGGCAGCTCGGAAAGGGCGAGCAGGCGGCCGCGCGCATCCTCGCCGCGCTTGGTATCGTGCGTGGCGGTGGCGATCATGGCGTGCGGCCAGTCGCGCGCCCGCGCCGCGAGGTTGTCGTGGAACGCCTCGACACTAAGGCCGAAATGGCCGGGATCGCCGCCGACCTCGTTAAGCGCCAGCAGCGGCACGAAACGGTAGAACAAGGTGTCCTCGAGGCTCTTGGCCATGACCGGGCCGGTGAGCTGCTGGAAGCGGCGGCGGAAGCGGCGCAGAAGGTCCGGGTCGGTGCGGGCCGGCCCGTCGCCGTCGAGGAGGGCCCCGGCGATGAAGTCGTGCGTCGTGCGGTCGGGCAATGTGCTGTCGCGCCTGGCCTTGACGACCGTCTCTTCGACGAGGCGGCGGTCGGCCGGCTCGACCCCGGCATCGTCGATATAGGAGCGGTAGACGGGAAAGCGCGCGACGATCTCGACGACGGCGCGGCGAAGCGCGTTGACGGTATAGTCGCGTGTGTGCCGGTCGCCGTCGGCG
>DASQLE010000061.1:0-2208 GCA_035630175.1 Beijerinckiaceae bacterium | reverse complement strand
GAGATCACGACGCTGCCCTTGCACGAGCGCGTCAGGCGCGGGCTGGCGCGCTCGTTCCAGATCACGTCGATCCTGCCGGGCTTTTCCGTTCTCGCCAATGTCGCGCTCGCCGTGCAGGCCCGGACCGGATCGAGCTTCCGCTTCATCGGCAAGCCCGAACGGGAGCGGCGCCTCAACGAGCCCGCCCTCGAAATCCTGCATCTCGTCGGCCTCGACGAACGAGCGGGAGTGCCGGCCGGGCGCCTCGCCCACGGCGAGAAGCGGCAGCTCGAGCTCGCGCTCGCGCTCGCGACGGAGCCGAAGCTCCTCCTCCTCGACGAGCCGCTGGCGGGGACCGGCCACGAGGAATCCGAACGCCTCGTCGAGACGCTGCGCGCGCTCAAGCGCCGCTACACGATCGTCCTGATCGAGCACGACATGGAAGCGGTGTTCGCGCTCGCCGACCGCGTCACGGTGCTGGTCTACGGCCGCGTCATGGCCACCGGGCGGCCGGAGGCGGTGCGCGCCGATCCCGCGGTGCGCGCGGCGTATCTCGGCGAGGAAAGCGCGGGATGCTGAGCGTCTCGCGCCTGCAGGCCGCCTACGGCGACAGCCCCGTTCTGTTCGACGTCTCGTTCGCGGTCGGACCGGGCGAGGTCGTCACCCTGCTCGGCCGCAACGGCATGGGCAAGACCACGACGGTGTCGGCGATCATGGGCCTGATCCGTCCGACCGGCGGCGCCGTCACCTTTCGCGACCGCCCGCTGTCCGGCCTGCCGGCCTACCGCATCGCGCAAGCCGGCATCGGCCTTGTCCCGGAAGGGCGGCAGGTTTTCCCGACCCTCACGGTCGAGGAGAACCTCGTCGCGACGAGCGCCACCCGGTCGGGACGCCGCTGGACCCTCGACAGCGTCTACAGCCTGTTCCCGGCCCTCAAGGAGCGGCGCCGCAATCTCGGCTCGCAGCTCTCCGGCGGCGAGCAGCAGATGCTGGCGATCGGCCGCGCGCTCATGACCAACCCTCACCTCCTCATCCTGGACGAGGCCACCGAAGGTCTCGCCCCGCTCATCCGCGGGCACATCTGGCGCTGCCTGCGGGAGTTGAAGGCGGAGCGTCAGGCGATCCTCGTCATCGACAAGAACGTCGATGCCCTGGTCGGCTTGGCCGACCGGCACGTCATTCTCGAGAAGGGCCGGGTCGTGTGGACGGGCACGAGCGCGGCGCTCGCGGCCGATCCGGCGCTCAAGGAGCGCTTCCTGCACGTCTAGGCCTTGCGAATCCTGAACGCCGGTTTACCGAACGCCGCAAATCACGCTTGATGCGGTCCGTGTTGGCTCTTTCGAGCCTGCCCGCATGGAGATCGCATGGGTTTCAAGCTGTCGATCATGGATGTCGAGCAGATCGGCGAGCGCGTATGGGCCGCGGCGTTGACGCCGGCCGAGATCGCGCGATTGGGCACGCCGGCCGCGTCGGTGGGCGAGCGGAGCGTGATCGGCGTGACTCGCCCGCATTTCGAGCAGGACCGACGGGTGCTCTCGTTCGATCCGGGCGCGGCGCGGATTCTCAACAAGGGGGCGCAGTCAACGGCGATCATCGTCGACCTCGGCGAGGCAGCACGCGCCGATGCGCCGGGCCCCCCGGATGATGACGACGGCGCGTTCCGGCGAGGCGATGATGCCTTCATCGACGAATGCAGGGGGCACCTGCCGAGGATGCTGGCCGAGGGGGTCGTTCAAATCATCGCCGATCTCCGTCGTAAATATCCGGGCCACTTTCGCGAGGGACCAGGCCGGAAATGGACCAACCAGCCCGACCGCTTCGTTGCTTTGACGATCCAGCCTCGCGACCGCTCGTTGGCGATCCACGTCAAGGGGAGGCCCGACGACTTCTCCGCGCCTTCGCTCGACGTCCGACCCGCCAAGGACGGCTATTGCCGCTTCAAGGTCGATGATGTCGCCCAACTCGCCGATGCGGGGCGCGTCGTCCAAACAGCCGCGCGCAACAGCGAAGGATCCTGACCGGCTCGGATCGACCGCAACTTGACAATCCAGTTTGATAGGAATATAAAGAAGACGTCTTGTCCGTGAGGGGCGCTGCCGGAGGCGTCTTGGAGCGGGACAGGATCGGCGCCTGCGGCCGGAGCTTCACGCGTGCTCCGGGCTCGGGAGGCCGAAGGCCGATTCGGGAGGTTGCCTAGCAGCCGCCCGTCTGAGATCCGCCCGCCCCACA
>DASQLE010000060.1:0-11426 GCA_035630175.1 Beijerinckiaceae bacterium | reverse complement strand
CCGAGGCGCTGGGCCGTGTTCTCGCCGAAGACGTGGCTTCGCCCGGCGACGTGCCGCCCTTCGACCGCTCGGCCGTCGACGGTTTCGCAGTGCGCGCGGCCGATATCGCCGCGGCGCGCGAAACCGCACCCGTTTCCCTGCGGCTGAACGACGAGATTGTCGCCTGCGGCGTCGTCCCGACCGGTGTCGTCGCGCCGGGCACGGCGACGGCCGTCGCCACCGGCGCGCCGATCCCGCGCGGCGCCGACGCGGTCGTCATGGTCGAGCAGACGGACCCGGACGAGGATGCGCCGGAGCCGCGCATCGCGGTGCGGCGCGCGGCAGCGCCCGGCCAGTTCGTCGGCTTCGCCGGCTCGGACATCGCAGGAGGCGAGACCCTGCTGCGGCGCGGCACCGTGATCGGCTCGCGCGAGATCGGCATGCTCGCCGCCTGCGGCCTCGCCGCGATCCCGGTGTTCCGCCGTCCGCGCGTCGGCGTGCTCTCGACCGGCGACGAGCTGGTCGCGCCGGGCCGGCCGCTGCCGCCGGCGGCGATCCACGACGCCAACGGCCCGATCGTCAACGCCGCGGTGGCCGAGAACGGCGGCGAGCCCGTCTTCTACGGCGCCGTCCCGGACGACGAGGCGGCGCTCGACGCGGCGATCCGCCGAGCCCACGCCGAATGCGACATGGTCATCCTGTCGGGCGGCACCTCGAAGGGCGCCGGCGACCTTACCTACCGCCTCGTGTCACGGCTGGGACCGCCGGGCATCGTCGCCCACGGGGTCGCGCTGAAGCCCGGCAAGCCCCTCTGCCTCGCGGTCTGCGGCGGCAAGGCCGTGATCGTCCTGCCCGGCTTCCCGACCTCGGCGATGTTCACCTTCCACGACATCGTCGCCCCGGTCTTGCGGCGCATGGTCGGGCTGCCGGCGCGCCGCGAGGCGCAGCTCGAGGCGAGAGTGCCGGTGCGCATCGCCTCCGAACTCGGCCGGACCGAGTTCGTCATGGTCTCGCTGGTGGAAGGGGAGGGGCGTCCTGTCGCCTATCCCGTCGGCAAGGGCTCCGGCTCGGTGACGGCTTTCGCCGGGGCGGACGGCTTCATCACCGTCGAGGCCCTCGCCGACGCCGTGCCGGCGGATTCGGACGCGACGGTCACGCTCTTCACGCCGCACGTGGCCGCGCCCGACCTCGTCGTCATGGGCAGCCACGATGTTGGTCTCGACAGCGTCATCGGCCGCGTCGCCGAGGGGGGCTACAGCGCGCGCGTGATGGCGGTCGGCAGTCTCGGCGGGCTCGCGGCGGCGCGGCGCGGCGAGTGCGACCTCGCGCCGATTCACCTCCTCGATCCGCAAACCGGGCTCTACAACCGGGCCCATATCACGACCGGTCTGACGCTCGTCGAGGGCTGGCGGCGCATGCAGGGGATCGTGTTCCGCCCGGGCGATCGGCGCTTCACCGATCGGGCGCCCGAGGCGGCCGTGGCGGCGGCGCTCGCCGACTCGGACTGCCTCATGGTCAACCGCAATCAGGGCGCCGGCACCCGCATCCTGATCGATCGCCTGCTCGGCGGCGCGCGCCCGGACGGCTATTGGAACCAGCCGCGCTCGCACAACGCGGTCGCGGCCGCGGTCGCGCAGGGGCGCGCCGATTGGGGCGTCGCCATCGCGCCGGTGGCGAACGCCTACGGGCTCGGCTTCATTCCGATCGGCGAGGAGCATTACGATTTCGCGCTGGTCGAGGCGCGCCGCACCCGGCCGGCCGTGGCGGCCTTTCTCGAAGCTCTCACTGACGACACGGTGCAGGCCGCCTTGCGGGCCCTCGGCTTCAGGCCGGCCGGCCGATCCGCCTAGGGACATCCGATGCTTGCCCGAAATATGCCTGCCTCAAAAATACTTGCCCGAATTGCCGCGCTGATGCCGCTCGTCCTGCCGCTGCCGGCCGAAGCGCAACTGCGCGGCCATGGTGGGCCCGTGCGCGCCCTCGCCGTGTCGCCGGACGGCAAGACGGCGATGTCGGGAAGCTTCGACCAATCGGCGATCCTCTGGGATCTCGATCGCGGCGCCGCCTTGCAGGTGCTGCGCTTCCATGACGGCGCGGTCAACGCGCTGGCGGCGCTGCCGGACGGCCGCTTCGTCACGGGCGGCGAGGACGGCCGCCTCGCCGTCTGGCGCGTCGGGGCGAGCGTGCCGGCGCAGGTGTTCGAGGCGCACAAGGCGCCGATCGCCGGGCTCGCCGTGTCGCCGGCCGGCGAGAGCGTCGCCTCGGCTTCGTGGGACGGCGCCGTCCGCATCACGAATCTCGCGGACGGGCGAGCGCGGGTTCTCCAGGGCCATCAAGGCAACGTCAATGCGGTCGCGTTCCTGCCCGACGGCCGTCTCGCCAGCGCCGGCTACGACGCCACCCTGCGGCTTTGGCCGAAGGACGAGGGCGCTGCCGTCGTCGTTTCTCTGCCGACGCCGCTCAATGTCGTCGCCGCCGCGCCGGATGGCGAGATCGTCGCTGCCGGCGCCGACGGCATCGTGCGCATCCTCGATCGGCGGCACGAGGTCCGCGCGGCCGTGGAGACGGCGGGCAGCCCCATCATCGGCCTGGCGCTGTCGGCCGACGGCCGCCGCATCGCCGCCGCCGCCATCGCCGGCTCCGTCGCCGTCATCGACCGGGCGGAAGGACGCGCCCTGTTCAGCCTCGTCGGCCCCGGCCTGCCGGTCTGGTCGGTAGCGTTCCGGGCATCCGCAGGCGAGCTTCTGACCGGAGGCAGCGACCGGCTCGTGCGCCGCTGGGATGCGGCGCGCGGCGAGCCGATCGGCGCCGTGGCCATGGCGAGGCCCGACGACCTCCTCGCCGGGTTCACGGGCGAGCGCGGCGCCGAGCTGTTCCAGGCCTGCGCCGCCTGTCACACGCTGACGCCGGACGGCGGCAACCGCGCCGGCCCGACGCTGCACGGCATCTTCGGCCGCCGCATCGCGACGGCGCCCGGCTACAACTACTCGGAGGCCCTGAAGCAGCTCGACATTGTCTGGAACGGCGAGACGATCGCGAAACTGTTCGAGGTCGGCCCGGCCCAATACACGCCGGGCACCAAGATGCCCGAGCAGCACATCACGAACGCCGCCGACCGCGAGGCTCTCGTCCGCTTCCTCGAAAGGGCGACGACAAACCGCGATGCCAAGAACGCGCTGCCGCCGTGAAACGCGGCCGGCACGCGCGGAACTAGGCCTTATGGCCTTAAGCCTAAAGTCTTGGCGCCGCGCCTGAGCCAAGCAAGCCATGACGGATGCGCGTCGTCGCCCCGTAAGGATGCCGCCACGTCGAGTCTTCGTCCGATCTCATCGCGGCTGCCCGGGGCAACCTTGCCCCGGATGGCGGTCATGAAGGTGCTCCACTTCGGACGGAGATCGGCCGGAACCAGGACGCCGCTCTTGCGGACGTCGATGCTCCCTGCGCGAAACTTTTCAATATTCGTCGTTTGATCGCTCTCACCCTCGAAAGGGAACGCACTCACATGTTGGTTCCCGTTGAACTGCCATCGGTAGATGTAGTTCGCGAAGTCGCCGAGGTCAGTCGTCGCGAGCAGTCCCGCATCCTCGGTCTGCATGTAAACGGGATGATCGGAATAGAGGGGATGCGTGTCGAGCGGCGCCGCTCGGAGGAAATCCGCCCTGAAGGTCCATGTGCCCTCGAAGCGGTTGGACTCGAGCGTGAAGTCCCGTTCGCCCATCCAAGCCCAATTCTTTGCCGGCTTCCACGCGAGGCTGTCGCCGATGTTTTCGAGCACGTCCTCCAGATGCCACGGCAGGTACAGGTCGTCGTCATCCCAGTAATGGATGAGCTCTGCCGTCGGATCGGCCAGCTCCAGCATCCGTTGTTTGATCTGCCGGAGACTGACGTTGTCTCTCACCTCGTTGACGACGCGGACGCGCGGATGCTCGAAACGGAGCGGTACGGGGTGCTGGTTGTAGATGAGGAGCGTGGCGTCGCCCAGAGCGGTCTGATGCAGGAAGCAGGCAAGGGATTCGCAGGCGAGCGAGTAACGACCATACGTGCCCATCAAACAGTCGATTTTCATCGTAACGCCACTCACACAGCCGTCGCCGCTCCAGCCCTGTTACAGGAAGTCGCCTGTAACCTCATCCCCGCCGTCTCTTAAGGGGTTGCTGCCGCAGAGCCGCTTCCGAGATGGCGCTGGAGAAACGCAAGGATGCGCCCGGCCGCGTCGATTCTGAGCCGCCCCCGAGAAGCCGTGCCCCTGGTCGGGGTAGATCTTCACCTCGTGCGGCGCGGCGCGCGCCTTGAGCAGCTTTTCGAGGCGATGGGCATGCTCAACCGGCACGAGGCGGTCGCGGGCGCCGTGCAGGATCAGCACCGGCGGCATGCGCGCCGCCCCCTCGGCTCCCTCCGGCACCGGTCCGAACACGTCGATCACGGCCTTGATGCGGGCATCCTCGCCGGCCGCGGCGAGCGCCAACGACGCGCCGAGGGAAAAGCCGACGACGGCGACACGCTCGCGGTCAACGTCCGGCTGTGCGGACACGTAGGTGACGGCATCGCGGATCGTCCCGAGCCAGAGGGGCGCGTCCTGAAGCAGCGACGACCGCTTGGCGCGGGCGTCGCCCGTGCGATCGAAATAGCGGATCAGAACGACGTGAAACCCTGACGCCGCGAGAGCCTGCGCGCCGAACCGGTAGGTCTCGGCGCGCGCCATGCCGTCGGCCCCATGCAGGATCAGCACGGCCGGACGCCTCGCGGTCTCTGCCGCATCCGCCCTGAACCATTCGGCCGTGATCGGCACGCCGCCGCTCACGAAGCGCTCCATCTGCGGCGCGGCCTGCGCGGCCTCGCCACTGAGAAGGTTCAGGGCGAGCGCGACCGCTGCCGCTCCGCTCTTCATCCGTTGCTCCTGTGGGACTTGTCTCCGCGCCTGAATTTGTCTTGGCGCCGGCGCTTGAAGGGTGCGGCGCAAGGCTGCATCAGTTTCAGATGGGAAGGCTTTGAGTGCCTTCCCAGCGCTGCGGCTCGCACTGAGACCAGGCGCTCAATTCTTGGTGGCGCCCTTGGCCTCCTCGGCGGCTTCGGCCTCCTTGCGCAGCTGATCGGACAGGCGCTGGGCCATGGCGAGCAGCTTCTGCGCGCTTGCTTCCTTGCCGTGCATCTCCACGTAGCCGGCAAGGCCGACCGCGAACATGGTCTCGAAGATGGCTTCGGGCCGGAAGCCGTGCTTGACGAGGTCGACGCCGGCTTTTTGCCAATGTTTGTTCAACTGGTCCCGGATTTCGGGGAGGTCTTCGATCATCCCGCCGCTCTACTCGATCCGGCCGGGCTTGTCTCGCGCCGATGACAGGGCGCCGGATAGGCTCGTCGAGATGGCGAGCCGATCAGTCGAACATCGGATTGGCTTCCGTGCAGGTGTAGCCCACGAAGCATTGCGGGGTGTCGCGGGTCGGCACCCATGCTGCCCGGATGGTCTCGGTGATCAGGCAGAAGCCGCGGTGATGCACGAAACGATCGTAGGTATATCCCCCCGTGCCGAGGACGATGGCCCCGCGCGACGCGACCAGCCCCGCCGCCTGGGCGCAGGTCATGGCGACGGACGAGGGACGCGGCTGCGCCAGCGCGCCCGTCGCGACGAGGCAGGCCGTGCAGGCCAGGAGGGTTTTGGTCATGACGCACCTCCAAGCCCACAACCTAGAGCATGCGGCCAAGCGTGAAAACCACGCTCGGATCCGGGCCGAGCCCAGCCCTTTCGGAGAAGGACCTGCTCAAGCCTTCAAAAATCGATCACGTTCATGTGTTTGATCGGTTCAATCAACACTCGGCATCACCGGACAGGATGACCCGACGGATCCCGGCCAAAGAAAAGGCCCCCGGTGAAGGGGGCCTCAAGAGTGTCCGGCCTGTGGGGGGCAAAGGTGGCCGGAGATACCTGTCAACGTTCCCTCCCGGGGTTGGTTCCGGTCGGTTTCAAAATAATTTATCTTTTTCTTTCGCCCGCTCGGCCAAGTTCGCCCGTTCAGCCAGGTAGTCGTCGGTGGTCCGAGGAGCGGGCCGGGGCGAAGCGTGCGGGTCGAAGCTCTCGCCGACGACGGCCTCGACCCTGCAATCTTCGCACATGGTGAGGACGCGCAAGCGCATCTGACCTTCGTTGCCGGAGAACATCCAATGCCGATCCTGAAGCTTGGCCACGACCCGTTCGACGCTGGCGCGCGTCCCGAACGGCTTGGCGCAGACCGTGCAATGGAACGGCTCCTCTTCCTTGAGGACCCGGCGCGGGGCGTCCCAGGCCGGGATATCGAGCCGCGGCTCGAGGCCGGTGATGGCGTTCTCGGGGCAGGTGGCGGCGCACAGGCCGCATTGCACGCATAACGATTCCGTGAAGCGGAGCATCGGCCGGTCGGGATTGTCGGACAGGGCGTCCGTGGGGCAGGCGCTGACGCAGGCAAGGCACAGGGTGCATGCCTCCGCGTCGTAGGCGAGCCCGCCGAACGGGGCGCCGGCCGGAAGCGCGATCCGGTCGACCGGCGCCGGCGCGGCCCGGTGCAGCTCGCGGAAGGCGAGCTCGAGGAGGCCGCGTTTCGTGCCGGCCGGCATGAAGGTTGCGGGTTGCGCGGGCGGCCGGCCGAGCGGCGCGGCATCGAGAGCAGGGCGGAGCCGGTCGGGATCGTCGGTCTCGATCAATCCGACGACGGCTCCGTAGCCCCAACCCTCCAGGGCGACGTTGGCGGTTTCGACGACGCGCCGCAGGGCGGCAAGGTCGTGCTGCGGCTTGGCGCGGACCAGAAGATGGACGCCCCGGGCCCCATAGGCAACGAGCGCGGCGATCGTCTCGGGTCCGACCTGCGTCACCTCGTTGACGAGGACCGGCAGGACGTTGGCCGGCAGCCCGTCTCCGAAGCGCGCCAAGGCGTCGATGAGCGGGGCGCCGTGATCCTCGTCATGCAGGAGAACGACCGGGTCGCTGCCGCCGGCCGTTCGATAAGCCGCCAGCATCGTGCGCATCCGGCGCAGGAGCGCGTCGACCGGCGGCAAGGCGTAAGCGGCGGCTCCGGTCGGGCAGATCGCGGCGCATGATCCGCAGCCGGCACAGACATAAGGGTCGATCGCGACATGGTCGCCGGCCGGCGCGATGGCGCCCGTCGGGCAGATGTCGAGGCAACGGGTGCAGCCGGTGATGCGCGAGCGCGAATGGGCGCACAGGCTGTCGGTGAACTTGACGAATTTCGGCTTGTCGAAGGTGCCGAGCAGTTGCACGGCGTCGAAGACGACGCGCTCGACGGCGGCCCGATCGCGCGGGTCGGCGCGAAGGTAGCCGCTGCGCAGCTCGTGGGCGGGAAAGAGCGCAGCCTCGCCGGACAGATCGACGACGATGTCGCAGGTGGAGCTGGCGCCGTCGCGCGAGGCGCCGAAGACGAGCCGGTCGCGGGAGGAGGGGGCGGGCACGGCGTAGTCGTCGACCCGGAGCTCGAAAGCGCCGAGATGGCCGCGGGCGCCGGCGATGGTGCCCTTCAGCACGGGAAAAGCGGTCGTGCGCGGCGGTGCGACATCGCCGGGGCGCGTCAGCAGCACGGTGATGTCGAGGTGTTCGGCCAGGCGGCGCGCGGTGTCGATCGCCGTCTCGTCGCGGCCGTAAACGAGGGTGACTCCTTTCGACTCCATCGCCACGAGGGTAACCGGCGGCACCGGCTCGGCCGCTGCTGCCAGGAGGGCGGCCATTTTCGGCCCGGCGTCGCGGCCGTCCCTGGACCAGCCGCCGGTCTCGCGCACATTGGCGAACGAAAGGGCGGTCGCCGCCTCCGTTTCGGACGCCACCTCGGTGAAGACCGGCGCCTCCTGCGTGCAGCCGACCGTGATGGGCGCGCCGCTCGCCAGCGCCTTCTTGAACAGGTCGAGCTGGCTCCGGCAGAGCTGGGTCGCCGTGCGAAGCTGGCCGCCGCAGCCCTTGGCCAGGGCCGCCTCGTCGAGCCGCATAGTATCCTCGCACGAGCAGGCGAAAACCAGGCGTTCCTTGTCCATCGCGATCCCACCCGGAACTCGGGTTCCCGAGTTCCGCATCAGCTTCGCAAGTCGGGCAGGCCCGACTCGCGCGGGAGGCGTTTTGACCTCTCCCGCTTGTCCCTGCCTGCTTTATACTGGAATTCATCCAAACTACGACTCCGCCTCGGGTCGCAGGACAGATTGCGGGAAAGACCTTGGTCGCAGGACACACACGCCGCCCGGCTGCCTCTGCCGCCATGCGCACGGCGCCGGCGCTCAGCCTGCCGCCACCCTATTCCCTGGTGACGCTCAGGGAGGCGGGCGACGCCTTCGCGCATGCCTGCCGCATCGCCGGCGAGGCAGGGGCGGGGACGCTGGTCTGGGTGCGGCGGTTCGACCTCGTCGAATTCGCGGTGGTGCTCGAGCCGGAGGAGCCCCTCGCGGCCGCGCGCCGCGCCTTCTATTGCGGCATGAACGCCCTGTCCGACGCCATCGCCGCAACGTGCCCGCCGGAACGGGAACTGCAATTCGAGTGGCCCGGCGCTCTTCTCTTCAACGGCGGCCGGATCGGCGGCGGACGCCTCGGCTGGCCGGAGGCATGCTCCGAAGACGAGGTGCCCGACTGGCTCGTCTTCTCAGGGATGGTGACGGCGGCCTGGGTCGGGCTGGGCGATCCCGGCACGCGGCCGGAGGCGACCGCCCTGGAGGAAGAGGGATTCGAGGCGGACGGGCCGGCCCTCGTCGAGACCTTCGCCCGCTATCTCATGCTCGGCTTCGACACCTTGTCGGCGCACGGCTTCGACGCGATTGCCACGCGCTATCTCGCGCGCCTCGTCATCCGCAAGGCCGGCGAGCGCCGCGGCATCGCCGGCAATGGCGATCTCCTGATCCACCGGCCCGCCGCCCTCGAGCGCTTGTCGCTGGCCGATGCCGTTCGCGCGCCGGCCTGGTTCGATCCGGCGACCGGTATGCCGAAGGTTTGACGAGGGCGGTGGTCATGGCGCTCAAGCTGCCCCGCACGATCCGGCTCGATCCCTCCGACACCCTCGTCTTCGAGGCAGCCGCGGAGCCGGGCGAATGGGCCGTCACCGGCTCCTTCCTGTTCTGGGACACGGATGTCGCCGCCCTGACCGGCAAACGCCGCGCCGCCTTCCGCGCCGGCTTCGTCGGCGTGCGCTCGTTCGGGTTCTCGACCCTCGTCGTCGTCACGGACGCGAGCCCCGCCGACCATGACGAAGCGGTCGAGGCGCTGGCGCAGGGGATCGTCGCCCGGATCGGCGCCCCCACGCTCGAAGCGGCGCGCGCGGCGGCGCGGGAGGAGGTCGCCTTCGCGTGCTCCTTGTGCCAGCACGCGGTCAACACGATCCTCGCCATGCACCGGACCATCGAGCGCGGCGCGATCAAGGAGCAGTTCCGCGCGCTGCATGTGCGCGACCACGGGCCGAGCGGGACGGACCGCCTGCATGCCCAGGCCCGCGCCTTCGAATTCGTGGAAAGCGACGACGAGCCGGGCGAGCGGGTCGATCTCGTCGGCATGATGGGAGGCGGAAAGCCGTGAGGGAGTTCTGGGTCTCGAGCGGCCATCATCTGACGCGGCGGACGGAAGGCGGCGGCCTCGCGGTCACGGACGAGTTGATCCTCGCCTATCTGGCGCGGCCGGAGCTGATGCCGCCGGACGACGCCTGCGCGGCCGAGCGCGCTTTGCATGCGAGCCTCCTGGCGCAACCGCGACGGCCCGTCAGCCCCGCCGAGCTTGCCGCTCTCGCCGACGCCGACGCCCGCGAGAACTGGGCCTTGATGCTGCGCTTCCGCGAGACGCTTCTCGGTGCCCCGAGCCTCGAAGCCGCTTACCTCGCGCTCGTCCGGCAAGGCGCGCGCGAGGTGCCGCCGCTCTTCCTCAACCAACTCGTCCACCTGATCCTGCGCAATGCCCTGGAAGAGTGCCAGGACCCTTACGTGCTGCGCGCGGCCGAGCTGTTCTTCCGGCCGCAGCGTGCATCTTTACATGACGGAACGCTGCTCCTCGCCGATGCCGAGGTGATCGAGCAGCATGGGGGCGGCCGCTCGCCGCTCGTCGCCATGCTGGGCGACGCGCCCATCGCCCAGCTCGACATCCTCGACGACGGCAACGCCTGGACCTATTGGAGCCGCTCCGACGCCCACACGATGGCCCTCAATATCGGCTCCAACCCGCGCAGCCGCGAGGGGCTTGCCCGCGCCATCGAGGTCTGGGTGCGGCACCTCCTCAACCTGGAGGTCAGGGTCGAGCCGGTGGCGGCGATCGAAGATTCGGATTGGCGCTGGTTCGTCGGGCTCGATGCCGAGGCCACGGTCATCGGCAACGCCTTGTGGACGGGAGAGGCCGTGGACGAGGCGGCGGGAGCGCGCGTGCTCGCGCTGTTCCGGCTCACCTTCGTCGACGGCGCCGCAATCGATCCTCGCCTCTCCGGGCATCCGGTGTATTGCCTCCTCGCCATGACGGCCGACGGGACCGTGCGGCTGAAGCCGCAGAACCTGATCATGGGCCTGCCGCTCGCCAGCGGCGCCCGGGCGGCGTGAGCGGAGCGGCCGATGCCGGAACACAGCCTCGACGTCGGAATCCTCGTCGCCCGCCGCAAGCTAAGCGGGCCTTGGGCGGATTACGCCTGGCTGCCGCATGGGGTGCTGCCGGCCGTGCCGGCCACCGCTCCCGGCACGCGGCTCGGTGGCGACGACGGCGACGGCATCTTTTACGCGGGGGCGGCGACGCTGCGGCTCCATGCGAGCGAAACCGCGCATTATCGCGACAACTTGGCCTCCGGCCGCCCGGCCCTGTGGGTCGTGCTGCAGCCGGTCGCCGGCGACGCCTACGAGGTCGCGTCGGTGACCGCAGACCCTTACGAGGGGGAGGCCCTGACGCAGGGCAACGGCGAGATCGTCGAGGCCGTGCCGATGCCGACCGAGATCCGCGAGACGATCGCCGAGTTCGTGGCGGCGTTCCATGTCGAGCGCCCGTTCACGAAGCGCCGGCGCGACCGTGCCGATCCGGAGGCGCTGGCGAGGGGGATGCCGGATGCCGCGGGCCCGCCGCTCCCGAAGCGGCGCCGGGAGGACGGCGCATGAGTTCCGAGAATTTTCTGTCCCGGTGGTCGAGACGCAAGGGGGCGGTGCGTGCGGCTGACGCGCCGGATCGCCCCTCGCTTGCGCCGGCCGAGCCGACCGAGGGGGAAGCGGCTGCAGAGGCGGCCGCGCCCGACGATCGGCAGGTCGGCGATGCGGGCGGCGGTGGCGCGCTCACTGCCGACGAGATCGCCCGTCTGCCGTCGGTCGACGAGCTGACGGCTGAGATGGATTTGTCGGTGTTCCTGCGGAAGGGCGTGCCGCACGCGCTGCGCAAGGCCGCCCTGCGGCGAATGTGGTCGCTCGATCCCACTATCCGCGACTTCGTCTCCGAGGCGCGCGAATACGCGTACGATTGGAACGTTCCGGGCGGGGTGCCG
>DASQLE010000059.1:0-8139 GCA_035630175.1 Beijerinckiaceae bacterium | reverse complement strand
AGAAGAACGCCGCCCTGCGCGGCATGGCGACGGCTATCCGCGCGGCGGCGCCGGCCGTTCTTGCCGCCAACGCCGACGACGTCGCCGAGGCCAAGAGCCGAGGCCAGGCGGGGTCTTTCCTCGACCGGCTCATGTTGGATGACAGCCGGGTCGAGGCGATCGCCGCAGCCGTCGAGAGCATTGCCGATCTGCCCGACCCGGTCGGCCAGCGCCTGGCCACGTTCGAGCGTCCGAACGGCCTCGTCATCGAGCGCGTGGCGACCCCTCTCGGGGTGGTCGGGATCATCTTCGAGAGCCGTCCCAACGTGACCGCCGACGCGGGCGCCTTGTGCGTCAAAGCCGGCAACGCGGCGATCCTGCGCTCCGGATCGGACGGCTTCCAGTCCGCGATTGTTCTCGCCGACGCCATGCGGCACGGCCTCGCAGAGGCCGGCTTGCCGGTGGACGCCATTCAGTTGGTACCGACCCGCGACCGCGCGGCCGTCGGCGCCATGCTGACCGGCCTCGACGGCGCCCTCGACGTGATCGTGCCGCGCGGCGGCAAGAGCCTCGTCGCCCGGGTGCAGGCGGAGGCGCGGGTGCCGGTCTTCGCCCATCTCGAGGGCGTCTGCCACGTCTACGTGCACGCAGCCGCCGATCTCGCGATGGCGACGCGCATCGTGCTCAACGCCAAGATGCGCCGCACCGGCGTGTGCGGAGCCGCCGAAACGCTGCTCGTCGACCGCGCCGCAGCGCCGACCCATCTGCAGCCGCTGGTTCGGACCCTGCTGGACGCCGGCTGCGCCGTCCGCGGCGACGCCGCCACGCAGGCGGCCGACCCGCGCGTCACGCCCGCTTCGGACGATGATTGGCGGGCCGAGTATCTCGACGCGGTGATCGCCGCCCGCGTGGTTGACGATCTCGACGCCGCCATCCGTCATATCGAGATCTTCGGCTCGCACCACACCGACGCGGTCGTGACGGAGGATCCCGAGGCCGCCGAGCGCTTCCTGCGCGAGGTCGATTCCGCCATCGTGCTGCACAACGCCTCGACGCAGTTCGCCGACGGCGGCGAGTTCGGCTTCGGCGCCGAGATCGGCATCGCAACCGGCCGCATGCACGCGCGCGGCCCGGTCGGCGTCGAGCAGCTCACATCCTTCAAGTACCAGGTGCGCGGCTCCGGTCAGACCCGCCCTTGACCAAGGCGCCACCAAAACTCCCTCCCCGCCGTGGAGAGGGGCGATGACGCTGGCCCGCCTGCCTCCGCACGCGCCCGGCATGCGCATCGGCCTCTACGGCGGCACCTTCGATCCCGCCCATGCCGGCCACCGGCACGTCAGCCTGCTCGCCACCAAGCGCCTCCGGCTCGACCGCGCGTGGTGGATCGTGACGCCGGGCAACCCCTTGAAGCAGCGCGGCGGGCTGGCGCCCGCCTGCGAACGCGCCGCCGCCGCCCAGGAACTGGCCCGGCACCCTCGCATCGACGTCACCTGCTTCGAGGAGGAGATCGGCGCGCGCTTTACGGTGGATACCCTCGCCTACGCCGTCGCGCGTTGCCCGGCGGTGCGCTTCGTCTGGATCATGGGAGCCGACAGCCTGGCGAGCTTCCACCGCTGGCGCGGATGGGAGCGCATCGCCGGGCTGATGCCCTTCGCGGTCGTCGACCGGCCCGGCTGGACCCTCCGGGCCGCCGGCTCGCGCGCCGCCACGGCCCTGTCGCGGCACCGCATCGACGAGAGCGACGCCGCCCTGGTGCCGCTGCTCGCCCCGCCCGCCTGGGTGTTCCTGCACGGGCCGCGTTCGCCCCTGTCGTCATCGGAGCTTCGTCAAAAGGAGAGAAGCTCCGTCCGGTCGGCCGGTTGAAAAGCCAAGCTGCCCATTGAAAGCCGGCCGCCGGTAACACTATGTTAACAACTCTCGGCGCAGCGTTGACGCCGGTTGAAGAGGGTTTGGCACTGAACCATCTGTCTCCGCGTGAAGCGGACTTTTCGCCGCTTCCCCCTCCCTCCGGAGCGAGGGCTCCGCAAGGCGAGGATATGAGGGCTGTCGCCCGTTCCTGCCTCGAGGACATGAAGGCCGAGGAGACGGTCGAAATCGACCTCACCGGCAAGACCTCGATCGCCGACACCATGATCGTCACCTCCGGCCGCTCCCACCGTCACGTGGGATCGATCGCCGATCGCGTCGTCCAGGCCCTGAAGGATAAAGGGTTTGGACCGCCGCGGGTCGAGGGCCTGCCGGCCTGCGACTGGGTGCTGATCGATGCCGGCGACGTGCTGATCCACATCTTCCGTCCCGAGGTGCGCAGCTTCTACAACCTCGAGAAGATGTGGGGCGCAGACCGTCCGCTCGAACGCGCGGCCGTCTGAGCGCGCCGGATGGCGCAGGCGTGAAGCTGGCGGTGCTTGCCGTCGGCCGTCTCAAGGACGGCCCGGAGCGGGAGCTGGTGACACGCTACGGCGAGCGAGCCACGGCCTTGGGCCGCTCCATCGGCTTCGCGCCTCTGCAATTCGTCGAGATTCTCGAGAGCAGGGCGCGGCGAGAGGCCGAGCGCCAGAGCGAGGAGGGCGCGGCCATCCTCGGCAAGACGGCGGGCGCGCTGCTGGTCGCCTTCGACGAGCGCGGGACGTCGCTGGCGAGCGAGGCCTTCGCGCAGCGGCTGGCCGGCTGGCGCGACGGCGGCAGGCCCGGCGCGGCTTTCGCCATCGGCGGACCGGACGGGCTCGACGGTGCCGTACGCTCTGCCGCTGACCTCGTTCTCTCGTTCGGCGCCCTCACCTTGCCGCACCAGCTTGTCCGCGTGCTGGTTGCGGAGCAGCTTTACCGAGCCCTCACGATTCTCGCCGGTCACCCTTATCATCGGGGAGGAAACGGTGATCCCGATGCCGCGCTCCGCTGACAGCCGTTTCGCGCGGCTTCTCGGCCTCGGCCTCATCGCTTTCGGCACGCTCGCGCCGGGCGGGCCGACGCTCGCCCAAGCGCCGGGGCCCTCCGGCTCGGCGGCGGAGCTGGCGGACGAGGCGGCGCGTCGGGACGCCGAGCTGAGGGAGGTCGAGGCCAGGCTGGCCGCCAGCGCCGAATCGCGCCGTCGTCTCGAATCCGAGATCGACGAGATGAAAGGCGACGCGGCGAAGCTGGGGGCCGAGCTGATCCAATCGGCGGCGCGCGCCCGTGCGGCCGAAGAGCGCATCGGGTCCGTCGAGCAACGGCTTCACACCTTGACGGCGAGCGAGAGCGCGCTGCGGCGCTCGCTCGACACACGACGCGGGGTGATCGGCGAAGTCCTTGCCGCGCTGCAGCGGATGGGGCGGCGCCCGCCGCCGGCAATTCTCGTCCAGCCGGACGACATGCTCGCCGCCTTGCGCACCGCCATGCTGCTCGGCGCTGTCGTGCCGGAGCTGCGGGCAGAGGCCGATACCCTGGCAACCGACCTTGCCGAGCTCGGTCGGCTGAAATCCACCATCGCCTCCGACGGCGCGGCGCTCCGACGCGAGCTCGCCGAGCTGGTCGCCGAGCAGGAGCGGCTCCATGCCTTCACGGTCGCCCGCCAAGCACGCCTAGCCGAGGCTCAACAAAGCGTTGCCGAGGAGCGCGAGCGCGGCACCACCCTCGCCCGCCAGGCCAAGTCTCTCAAAGAATTGATCGAGGCGATCGAGCGCGAGCTGAATCCGGCCAAGCGGGCCGGAGAAGCGCCGCACCTGACGGAGCGGCAGGCGCGCGAGGCGCGCGAGCGCGTTGCCGCGGCGGCTTTCGGCGACCCTGCCCGGCTGGCCCCAAAAGTGCCTTTTTCAGAAGCGAAAGGGTTGTTGCCGCGTCCAGTCGGTGGCCGAATGATCCGTGAGTTCGGGGCCGACGACGGTTATGGGGGATCGACCCGCGGCGCGTCGATCGCCACGCGGCCCCGGGCCGTGGTGACGAGTCCGGCAGACGGTTGGGTGGCGTTCGCGGGACCTTTCCGGTCGTTCGGGCGACTCTTGATCATCAATGCCGGCAGCGGGTACTATTTACTTCTGGCCGGCATGGACCACATCAATGTCGAGGTCGGGCAGTTCGTGCTCGCGGGAGAGCCGGTCGCCGCCATGGGCGGCGCTCCGTCGCCGCCGGCGGCAGGTTCCGTTGAGGCGAATGACCCCGTGCTTTATGTAGAGTTCCGGAAAGACGGCAGTTCGATCGATCCGGGCCCATGGTGGGCGAAATCGCAAGGCGAGAAGGTCCGCGGGTAATGCGCAAACTGTCACTTGTCGTCATGGGCGCCGTCGTCGGCGCCGGCACCGCGACTCTCGTGTCGCAGACGGATCTGCTGTCCGGCACCAGCGCCATCGCGGCCTCCCCGGAGACCTACCGGCAACTGAGCCTGTTCGGCGACGTGTTCGAGAAGGTCCGCACCGATTACGTCGAGAAGCCGGACGAGGCCAAGCTCATCGAATCGGCCATCAACGGCATGCTTACCGGCCTCGATCCGCATTCGAGCTACATGGACCCGAAAAGCTTCCGCGACATGCAGGTGCAGACCCGCGGCGAGTTCGGCGGTCTCGGCATCGAGGTCACCATGGAGGAAGGGCTCGTCAAGGTCGTCACGCCGATCGACGAGACCCCGGCCGCGCGGGCCGGCATCCTCGCCAACGACATCATCACGCATATCGACGACGAGCAGGTTCAGGGTCTGACCCTCAACCAGGCGGTCGAGAAGATGCGCGGGCCGGTCAACACCGCCGTGCGGCTCAAGGTGCAGCGCAAGGAGCGCAAGGAACCGCTCGAGGTCAAGCTGACGCGCGAGACCATCCGCATCCGGCCGGTGCGCGCGCGGGTCGAAGGCGACATCTCCTATCTGCGTGTGACGCAGTTCAACGAGCAGACCTTCGAAGCGCTCCGCGGCGCCATCGAGAAGACGACGAGCGAGATCGGCCCGGACAAGCTCAAGGGCTACGTCGTCGACCTGCGCAACAACCCGGGCGGCCTCCTGGACCAAGCCATCTCGGTCTCTGACGCGTTCCTGGATCGCGGCGAGATCGTCTCGACCCGCGGCCGCAACGCCGAAGAAACGCAGCGCTTCAACGCCAAGCCCGGCGACCTCACCAAGGGCAAGCCGGTCGTCGTCCTCATCAACGGCGGTTCGGCTTCCGCCTCGGAGATCGTCGCCGGGGCCTTGCAGGACCATAAGCGCGCCACGGTGCTCGGCACCCGCTCCTTCGGCAAGGGCTCGGTGCAGACGATCATCCCGCTCGGCGGCAACGGCGCGGTGCGCCTGACGACGGCGCGCTACTACACGCCGGCCGGTCGCTCCATCCAGGCCAAGGGGATCGATCCCAACCAGGAGGTCCTGCAGGACATCCCGGACGAATTGAAGGGCAAGGACGAGACGAAGGGCGAAGCCGGTCTGCGCGGGCATCTCAAGGCCGGCGACAAGGAAGAGAAGGGCGGCTCCTCGGCCTATATCCCGCCGGATCCGGCCAAGGACAAGCAGCTCCTCGCGGCTTACGACTTCCTGCGCGGCGTGCGCCAGGGCGCGGCGAACACCACGAAAGCCGGCGTCCCGAACTGAACGCCCGGCCTTCCTTAACCCGATCTTGCGGCCCGCCGCGCCAGTCTGGCGCGGCGGGCCGTCGTGATTCGGGCCCCGCGTCTTCGGTATGAGGGGGGATTCGTTCGTGGACGCCGCGTCCAGCGATCTGTCGAGCCCGCTCGGGATGAACCGGCGCGAGCCGCGGCCTTGGCGGACCAGGGTCCTGGTCGGGCGCGGGCTCGGCGCCGCCTGCCTCCTCGCGATCGGTGGCCTCGCGCTCTACGTCACCTTCGTCGACGACCCGCTCGGCGGCGAGCCGCATGCCCTCGTGCCGATCGAGGCGCGCACGCCCGCCGCGCCGCCCCGCGATCGCGCCGCATCCGCCGCGTCGCGGCCGGACGGCGCCGCGCCCGCGGAACCGCAGGCGCGCGCCTCGGCAACGGAGGTGGAGGCGCAATCGGGGGTCGCGGTGGTGCGGCCCTCGGGGGCGGCGGCGCCCGCTTCCGTCATCATCCAGGTGCCGGGCGCCCCGGCCGCCAAGCTGCAACCGGCGCCCGACGAGCGGCTCGCCGAGCGGAGCCGCTCCGGAATCCTGCCGAGGATCGGGGCTGACGGTTCGCGCCCGGCCCAGGTTTACGCGCGTCCTCCCGACGCGCTGCTGACGAGCGGCGCGCGACCGGCCGCTCGCATCGCCGTTCTGGTCGGCGGCCTCGGCGTCAGCGACAGCGTCACGGCGGAGGCGATCGCCAAGCTCCCCGCGCCCGTCACCCTCGGCTTCTCGCCCTACGGCGGCGATGCGGGCAAGCATGTCGCCGGCGCCCGTGGCGACGGGCACGAGGTCATGCTGCAGGCGCCCATGGAGCCGTTCGATTATCCGGACAACGATCCCGGCCCGCACACGCTCACCACCGACGCCAAGGCGCAGGACAATATGGCGCGCCTGCATTGGGCGATGGGCCGATTCGCCGGCTATGTCGGCGTCGTCAATGCCATGGGCAGCAAGATGACGGCCGATGAGGCGGCGCTTGCTCCGGTGCTGGGGGAGATCGGCGCGCGCGGGCTCCTGTTTCTCGATGACGGTTCGTCCTCCCGCTCTCGCGCCGAGACGGTCGGAGCCGCGGTCCAGACACCGACGGCCCGCGCCGATCTCGTCCTCGACCGCGTTCCGCGGCCCGATGCGATCGACAAGCAACTGGCCATGCTCGAGACGATCGCGCGGCAGCGAGGCGTCGCCATCGGCAGCGCGGGCTCGCTGCCGGTCACGATCGAGCGGATCGCGCAATGGGCGCGCACCCTGGAAGGGCGCGGCGTTCTCCTCGTCCCGGTCAGCAGCGCGTATGAGGGCCGGCGGTGACGGATCACGGCGCGCCTTCAGCGCTTCCGTATCGCCCATGCGTCGGCATCATGCTCATCAACCGCGCCGGGCTCGTGTTCGTCGGACGCCGGCGCTCGGAAGCCGGACCGGAACACGTCGCCGACGGCTACGCCTGGCAGATGCCGCAAGGCGGGGTCGATCCGGGCGAGGAGCCGTATGCCGCCGCGCTCCGCGAGCTCTACGAGGAAACCAACGTGCGCTCGGTGGAGCTCCTCGCGGAAGCCCCCGAATGGTATTGCTACGATTTGCCGGCGCCGGTCGCGGGGCGGGCCTGGAAAGGCCGCTACCGGGGGCAGAGCCAGAAATGGTTCGCCTTCCGCTTCAACGGCGGGGACGGGGAGATCGACATCCGCCGTCCGGGCGGAGGGCGCCACCGGCCGGAATTCGAAGACTGGCGCTGGGAGGAGATGAGCCGGCTGCCCGACCTCATCATCCCGTTCAAGCGGCCGGTCTACGAGCAGGTGGTCGCCGCCTTTGCCCGTCTCGGCGCGCCGAGCGCGTCGTGATCCGACGGCGTGCGGGCAAAAAAGAGGGCGGCTGAGCCGCCCTCTCGATCATGATCGGATGAGGATCACAC
Source organism: Beijerinckiaceae bacterium (assembly GCA_035630175.1). Classification (GTDB taxonomy): domain Bacteria; phylum Pseudomonadota; class Alphaproteobacteria; order Rhizobiales; family Beijerinckiaceae; genus JAJKJG01. The sequence goes on along the minus strand of DASQLE010000059.1, from coordinate 705 downwards.
CTCGATGATCGTGACGATGGTGCGCCGCGCCGGATCGACGATGATGATGCGGTCGCGCACCTTGACGACCTTGTAGCTGCGCCATGCCGGCACGATGCGGATGATCTCGGCGGGAACGTCGACAAGCGTCACGGTGTCCGGAATGGCCGTGCCGACCGACAGCGAGAAGTTCACGTTGCTGATCGACGGCACGTTCACGCTCGTGAACGACTGACGGATCTGCGTCCGTTGCTCGGTGGTAATGTTCACGCTGCTCGTCGAGCTCGCATCGGCCTTGGCGTCGGCGCGCGCGCCGGCCTTTGCGTCAGCGCCGCCCTGCTTCGAGTCGGCAGTGCCCTGCTGCTTCGCGCCCGCAGCGCCGTCCTGCTTGGAGTCCGCGGTGCCCTGCTGTTGCTTCGCGCCCGCAGCGCCGTCCTGCTTGGAGTCTGCAGTGCCCTGCTGCTGCCGGGCACCGGCGGCGCCGTCGCTCTTCGTGTCCGTGGCGCCCTGCTGCGGCTTCATCGGCGCGGCGCCGCTGGAGCCGCTGCTGCCCGAACCGCCGCCGCCGATGGCGCCGCCCGAGCTGCCGCCGCCGCTCGCGCCGCTGCCCATCGTGCTGCCGCCGCTCGCGCCGCCGCTGCCTCCTGCACCGCCCGTCGCCGAGCCTTGCGCGATGGCGGCCACGCTTAACGACAAGGCTGCCGCCGCAACCGTACCCAACAATGC
>DASQLE010000058.1:0-2520 GCA_035630175.1 Beijerinckiaceae bacterium | reverse complement strand
GACGCTATCAGGCCTACATGCTCAACTGGTCGGGCCGGCCGGACCCGGACGGCAACCTCTACATCTTCCACCGCACCAAGGCGCCGCAGAACTACAGCGGCTCGTCCGACCCGGAGGTCGATGCCTGGCTCGACGAGGCGCGCACGACGAGCGACGCGGCCGGGCGCAAGGCCATCTACGAGAAGGTCGCCGCAAAGCTCCTCGCCAGCCGGCCGATCCTCTACCTCTACCACCGCCGCTGGCTGATCGCGCACAGCGCCAAGATCGACGGCCTCAAGCTCCTCCCCGACGGCCTCGTGCGCGTCGTCGGCCTCAAGCTGAAGTGAGAAGAACCCCTTGTCGGGGTCAGAAGCAAGAAGCGGAGGCGAGGGGGCGTATCCGGTTGCTCTGGTCGTAAGCGCCCCCCTCACCCTCGCCCTTTGGGCTTGCTGCGACCGTCAGTGCGCGGTCGCAGCCCTCTCCCCGCATGCGGGGAGAGGTGAAGGGAGGTGGGGATGCTGAGCGTTGTCGGGCGGCGGCTCGTGCAACTGGTGCCGACGCTGTTCTTCGTGTCGGTGCTGATCTTCTCCCTGCAGCAGCTCTTGCCGGGCGATCCGGCGCTGGTCATGGCCGGCGAGGAGCGCGATCCGGAGGTGATCGAGCAGATCCGCCGGCAATACCGCCTCGATCAGCCGATCCCGATCCAATATTTCTACTGGATCACGGGCGTCCTCACCGGCGACCTCGGCGAGTCGATGCGCCTTAAGGCGCCGGTGCTCGACCTGATCGTGCAGAAGCTGCCCGTCACCCTGCAGCTCGCCAGCATGGCCATGATCATCGCCCTCGTCATCGGCATCACGGCCGGCATCGTCTCGGCCGTCAAGAAGGACACCTTCTGGGACTACGCCGTCAACGTGATCTCGCTGTGGGGCATCTCGACGCCGAACTTCTGGCTCGGCATCATGCTCATCTTCCTGTTCGCGGTGACGCTCAACTGGCTTCCGGCTTCCGGCTATGTCAGCCCGTGGGAGGATTGGCGGCAGAGCCTCGCCACCACGATCATGCCGGCCTTCGTGCTCGGCAACGCCATCGCCGGCGTCATCATGCGCCACACCCGCGGCGCCATGCTGCAGGCCCTGCAGAGCGATTACGTGCGCACGGCCCGCGCCAAGGGCCTGAGCGAGCGCAAGGTGGTGCTGAAGCACGCCATGCGCAACGCCCTGACGCCGGTCATCACCCTCGGGGCGCTGGAATTCGGCACCCTCTTGTCGGGCGCGGTCCTGACCGAGCAGATCTTCACGATTCCCGGTTTCGGCAAGCTCATCGTCGATGCGGTGTTCAATCGCGACTATGCGGTCGTGCAGGGCGTCGTGCTGGTCACGGCGACGATCTACATCCTGCTCAACCTCCTCGCCGATCTCGGCTACATCCTCGTCAATCCGAGGCTCCGGGCGTGAGCACGATTCCGCAAGCGGAACGCGCCGCTAATCCTTCCCCCACGGATCTCGGCTGTTGCCGAGATCCGGCCGAAGAGGTGCGTAAGTCGGAAACATCCGACTTACGTGCGGGGGAGGGTGCCGCCCGAAGGGCGGCGGGAGAGGGGGCGAGTCCGCTTCCAACACTCTGCCCCTCTCCGGCCTCGGGCTTCGCCCGAGGCCGCCCTCTTCCGCAGAGGGGCGAGGAGATACACGTCGACTCGCCCGGCCGGCGGGCGTGGCGGCGGTTGGTGCGGCGCCGGGGGGCCATGGTCGGGCTCGCCGTGATCGTCGTCGTCGTCCTGGTGGCGGTGTTCGCGCCCCTGATCGCGCCCTACGATCCGGCGCAGCAGAGCTGGACGGCCGTGCGCAAGCCGCCCTCCGCCGCCTATTGGCTCGGCACCGACGAGGTCGGGCGCGACCTCCTCTCGCGCATCATCTTCGGCGCGCGCGCCTCGCTGTCGGCGGGCGTCATCTCGGTCGCCATCGCCATCGGGGTCGGCGTGCCGCTCGGGCTCCTCGCCGGCTATGTCGGCGGCCTCGTCGACGGCCTCATTAGCCGCGTTACCGACGCCATGCTGGCCTGCCCGTTCCTGATCCTCGCCATCGCGCTCGCCGCCTTCCTCGGCCCGAGCCTCGGCAACGCCATGATCGCCATCGGCGTCACCGCGACGCCCTTGTTCGTGCGTCTGACGCGTGGCCAGGTCCTGTCGGTCAAGGCGGAGGATTACGTCGAGGCGGCGCGCGCCGTCGGCAACCCCCATTGGCGCATCGCCTTCCGGCACATCCTACCGAACGTGCTGCCGCAGCTGCTCGTTCAGGCGACCCTCACGGTCGCCACCGCCATCATCGCCGAGGCGAGCCTTTCGTTCCTCGGCCTCGGCCAGCAGCCGCCGGCGCCGTCCTGGGGATCGATGCTGAATGCGGCGCAGCGCTTCCTCATCAACGCGCCGTGGATGGCGGTCTGGCCGGGCCTCGCCATCTTCGTCACTGTGCTGTCGTTCAACCTGCTCGGCGACGGTCTCCGCGACGCCCTCGACCCGCGCTCGAAGTGAACGCAGCCCTC
>DASQLE010000057.1:0-7797 GCA_035630175.1 Beijerinckiaceae bacterium | reverse complement strand
TTTCTGCACCATCGTGATCTCGACGCCGGTCGAGAACGCGCTGCTCGTCCGATACACGCCGGGCCGGTGGCGCGCGACGGCTTTCGGTGCCAAGTTCGTCTTGTCGATGGGTCTCGGCTCGCTCGGCCTTCCGCTCGTGGCTCTCGTGCACGAGCGCACGGGCGACTTTTTCTGGCTGTTCGTCATCTTGTCGGGGCTGGCCGGGACGATCGTCGCCATCGGCGCGCTGCTGCCGTTGGACCGAGCTCGCGGCGCAGCGCGAAGCGCTGTCGCCATGCCGGCTGAGTGACACGCCGCCGCTCAGGAACGAGGCGACGGCGATCGTGTTGATCCACACCCGTCATCCTCGGGCGCCGCAGGCGGCCCGAGGACCTCGTGTAGGATATGGCGCTCTCCTCGTCCTGAGGTCCTCGGCTCTCCGCTTGCGCTCCGGCCGAGGATGACGTGAAATCGGCGATAAACAAGGAGGTTAGGATGACGTTCACAAGCGGTCGAACCGCTCTCTTCGCGCTGGCTGCGCTCGCGATGGCCGCCGCGCCGGCTCGCGCGCAGATCGATGGGCTCGAGATCATCGCGCCGGCCAACCCGGGCAGCGGCTTCGATCAGACGTCGCGGGCCGTGCAGGAGGCGCTTCAGCAGGGCGGCCTCGCCAAGGGCGTCCAGGTCGTCAACATTCCGGGCGCCGGCGGCACCATCGGCCTCGCCCAGCTCGTCACGGCGAAGAAGCCGGGCGCCAGTCTGCTCACGATCGGCGTCACGACCGTCGGCGCGATCCTGACGAACAAGCCGCCGATCACGCTCGACGATGCGCATCCGCTCGCCCTGCTGCTGCGCGAATACAGCCTGGTGGTCGTGCCGGCGAACTCCGACGTGAAAACCGTGGCCGATCTGGCAGCCAAGGTGAAGGCGGATCCGGCGACCGTTCGGTGGGGCGTCGGCTCGGCCGGCGGTGTCGACCACGTCATTGCGGGACAGTTCACGAAGGCGGTCGGCGCCGACCCCCGCAAGCTCAACGCGATCCACTATCCCGGCGGCGGCGAGCAGATCGCCGCGATCATGGGCGGCGTCGTCACCGTGGGCGTCGGCGGCGTGCCCGAGCTGGCGTCGCAAATCAAGTCCGGCAAGATCCGGGCCTTGGCGGTGTCCTCGCCCGAGCGCCTAGCCGGTCTCGACGTCCCGACGCTCAAGGAGCAAGACGTCAACGTCGCCATCGGCACGTGGCGCGGGCTGATGGCTCGCAAGCAGGCCACGGATGCAGAGAAGAAGGAGCTGGGCGCCGCCATCGAGAAAATGGTGGCGACGCCAGCCTGGAAGAGCACGCTCGAACGCTACGGTTGGCTTGACGCCTATCAGGCTTCGGACAAATTCGGTGCGTTCTTGAAAGAGCAGCAAGCGATGATGAAGACCGCTCTCGAGGAGCTCGGGGTTGTGAAATAACGAGCGCTCGTCGCAACGGCAGACGGCGCGGTCAACTGGCGCGTGCCCGCCTGCCGATGTCGCGGACGAGGAGACGCTGCGCTCCTGCCGAGTGCATCTGATCGAGGAAGCGTCCTGTGCAATCGTTCATGCGCAGCAAGTTGTTCGTGCCGGGCTCGCGTCCGGAACTCTTCGCCAAGGCGGCGGCCTCGGCCGCCGACGCCCTGTCCTTCGATCTGGAGGACGCGGTCGCGGCCGATCGCAAGGCTGAGGCGCGAGCCGCGGTGGCGGCGTGGCTCCGCGGCCGTCCGGGAGGCGACGGCAAGATCGTCGTGGTGCGCGTCAACGGGCTCTTGAGCGGGCTGTTCGCCGACGATTGTCAGGCGATCGTCGGGCCGGGTCTCGACCTGATCAACCTTCCCATGGTGGAGAGCGGCGACGAGGTGCGCGAGGCCGCGGCGGCTCTCGATCGCCTGGAGAAGGCGGCCCGCATCGCGAGCCCGATCGGGATCCTCGCCAATGTCGAGACGCCCAAGGGGCTGCGGATGGCTGCCGACATCGCAACCGCCAGTCCGCGGGTCGTCGGGCTTCAGATCGGCTACGCCGACCTGTTCGAGCCGTTTGGCATCAACCGCTCCGACACCGATGCCGTGAACCATGTCCGCGTGACGGTTCGTTTCGCTGCGGCGGAGGCGCGGGTGCCCGCCTATGACGGCGCCTTCGCGGCCGTGGCGGAACCAGACCGCTTCCGCGCCGAATGCGAGACGGCGCGAAATCTCGGCTTCGCGGGCAAGAGTTGCATTCACCCCTCGCAGGTTCCGATCGCCAACGAATGCTTCATGCCGCGCCCCGCCGAGGTGGAAAGGGCGCGGCGCATCCTGGCGGCCGCCGACGAAGCCGCGGCCAAGGGCATGGGCGCCTTTTTGGTGGATGGGCAGATGATCGACGAGCCGTTCCTCGTCAGCGCTCGGGCGGTCGTCGCGCTCGCCGAGCAGCACGATCCCACCCGCAGAGCATGATGCCGAAAAGTGGATACCGCTTTTCGGAAGAACATCATGCTCAACGTATTGAATTCGATCACGTGCATGCGTTTTGTTTGATTTGAGACGAAACGCATCGTGATCTAAAGGACCTTGAGATGGCCGCCGCGACACTTCGAAAGCGAGAGTATCGTCCGGACGGGCCCGGTACGTTGGAAGGCGTCCGCATCCTCGACCTGTCGCGGCTGTTCGCCGGCAACCTCTGCACGCAGATCCTTGCGGATTTCGGTGCCGAGGTGATCAAGGTCGAGCCTCCCGAGGGCGACACGCTGCGCGCCTGGAAGACCGAGGGGGTCAGCACCCACTGGAAAGTCTACGCGCGGAACAAGAAGAGCCTGTGCCTCGATCTCAGAAACCCGGGCGCGTCGGACCTCATCAAGGCGCTCGTGCCGACGGCGCATGTCTTCGTCGAGAGCTTCCGGCCCGGCGTGCTCGAGAAGATGGGCCTCGGCCCGGACGTTCTGCTGGCGCTCAATCCGAAGCTCGTGATCATGCGCGTATCGGGATGGGGCCAGGATGGACCGTACAGCCAGCGCCCCGGATTCGGCACCGTCATCGAGGGGATCTCGGGCTTTGCCGCCATCAACGGTTTTGCCGATCGGGAACCCGTTCTCCCGCCCATGTATCTGGCCGACGGGATCGCCGGCATCTACGGCGCGACGGCCGCGATGATCGCGTTGCGGGAGGTCGAGGTCCGGGCCGGGCAAGGCCAGGTGATCGATCTGCCGCTGCTCGATCCGCTCTTCACCGTCCTGGGGCCGCAATCGGCGAACTATCGCCTCACGGGCAAGGTCAAGCCGCGGACCGGGAGCCGTTCGACGAACTCTGCGCCCCGCAACGCCTATCGCTGCAAGGACGGACGCTATGTCAGCTTGTCCGGATCGATCCAGAAGATGGCTGAGCGTCTGTTCCGCTCCATCGGCCGTGCCGATCTGGTCGACGACCCGCGCTTCCGCACGAATGCCGATCGGGTCCGCAACGCCGCGGAGCTGGACGCCATCATCGGTGCCTTCATCGCCGAGCGGACGCAGGGCGAGAACGTTGCGTTCTTCGAAGCCGCCGAGGTGACGATCGGCCCGATTTACGACACCGGGCAGATCCTCGACGACCGCCACTTCATCGAGCGCGAGATCGTTGCCGATTATCCCGATGCGGACATGGGCTTGTTTCCCATGCATCACGTCGTGCCGCGCCTCGGCGGCACGCCCGGCTCGATCCGCACGCCCGCGCCAGCCTTGGGAGAGCACAACCGCTCCCTTCTGGCAGAGATCGGGATCGATGACGCCGGCTTTGCCGACTTGGTGGCATCCGGAGTCGTTCGCGGCCGCCCTGACGAGGCACAACAGGCCGAGACGTACGGCAGGGCAGGCCGCCTCGGGTGAATTGACGGCCAGCGCCAGAGCCTGCTGCACTCTTACGCCACATTTGTGGCAGCAGGTTGTATGCCGGTCTTGATATCGATCAGGCTGCTTTCTGACTATTCGGCAAAGGCAGCGTGATCCAGGGCGAAGCCGCTCGCTGCGAGAGTGAAGGAGTTTTGGATGGGTACGGGCAGGCAGTTCAGGGCGATCGTCGTCGCAAGCTTGGCGGCTCTCACCGCGGTGGTCGGCGAGGCGAGCGCGGCGCAGTGCGGCAGCACGGCGGCCGGCTTCGAGGCTTGGAAGGACCAATTCGCCGATGACGCGCGGCGACGCGGCGTCAGCCCCTCCACCGTCGCAGCCTTGATGGGGGCCGACTACTCGACGGCGACGATTTCGGCGGATCGCGGCCAGAGGAGCTTCCGCTTGTCGCTCGACCAGTTCATGGCCAAGCGCGGCGGCTCAGCCATCGCGTCGCGCGGGCGCCAGCTCAAGCAAAGCAATGCGGCGCTGTTCGCCTCCATCGAGCAGCGCTACGGCGTGCCGCCCGGGCCGCTCCTGGCGATCTGGGGGATGGAAACGGGGTTCGGCGGTCAGCGCGGCAACACCAACACGCTCTCGGCCGTCGCCACGCTCGCCTATGATTGCCGGCGCTCGGCCTTCTTCACCGAGCAGCTCAACGCCATGCTGACGCTCATCGATCGCGGCATCCTCTCGGCCAGCACGCGCGGCGCCATGCACGGCGAAGTCGGGCACACCCAGTTCCTGCCCAAGAACATTCTCATCTACGGCACCGGGAACCTCGACAGCTCGGCCAATGCGCTGACCTCGACGGCGAATTTCCTCAAGGGTCATGGCTGGCGCGCGGGCGCGGGCTATCAGCCGGGCGAGCCGAATTTCGGAGCGATCCAGGCCTGGAACGCCGCTTCGGTGTATCAGCGGGCCATCGCCATCATCGGCCAGCAGATCGACGGCGAGGGCGCCTCCGCCCGGCGCTAGCTTCGTCGCGCCGCCTGAAAATCGCGCAAGCGGCCGGCGCCTCGCCTTTCGAATCGCGTGGCCCGATGACCACAGGTCGCCGTCGCCATGGCCGGCAACCCCGAGCTTCGGCCACGGATGACTTGACCCGCGGGGGTACTCGCGCCGAGTGTCGATAGACACTTGCGTGTCAGAAGCGGCGGAATCGTCCTTGCTTGCCATCGATCGTCGTCCGGGGATCGGCTCCGATCCCGCTACGGACCGGCTGCAGAATCTGTTGGACTACGTCGAGCAGGTGGTCCGGCTCGACGAGCGTCCCGCCTTCCGGCTCAGCGAGCACCGGCTGTCGACGGGCCAGTCGCTCGTGCTGCACCAGCACGAGCTGCATGCTCTCCCCGGCATCCGGCTTGACCTGACCGACGAGGACGGTCCGCTCTGGCTGTCGGTCGAGAGATTGTCGCGCGCTGAGCCGCCCCCGTGCCCCGGGGACCTCGCCGGATGGCTGGACGTCACGCCCGACCCCGACCTTGCGCCCGCCTTGCGCGAGGAACGACTGGTCACGGTCCCGGCGCGGCAGAGGGACGATCTCGTCGCGCGCGGCGAGGCACGGCGAGAAGATTGCACCGCCTCCCTCGACCCGGAAGCGGCGGGGCAGTTCGACGTCCGGCTGCGGCTCGAGGACCGCCCCTCCCTTCGCCTCGCCGCGGAGGCTTACACGGCAGAGCAGTGGCTGCCCTGGGCCGTGGGCGAGCGCCCGCGCCGCCGGGCCATGGCGGTCTACCAGAAGCTGTTCGAGGTGGCTCAGCTATCGGATCTCGTGGCGGATCAGCCCTTCGAGCTGGTCTGGGGTCTCGGTCTCGCGCGCTGGAACCGGGACGGGATCGAGATCGACCTGCCGCTGATCGAGCGTCTCGTCGAGATCGAGATCGCCGAAGAGGCCGCCGGCGAGATTCGGATCAGGCCGCGCGCCGCGCCCGCCCTGCCGGATCTGCGCCCGTACGAGGCGCTGGGCCTCGACGGGGCGACACTGGCGGCGGACGCCGCGCGCCGAGCCATCGCCGCCGCAGGCGACGACGGCGTCTCGCCGTTCGTCAGGGAGAGCTTCGAGCCGGCCTTGCGGGCCTGCCAATCGCGGCTCGACGGTGAAGGCCGCTATCTGCCCGACCAGGTCGCCCTCGAGCCGACGGCGCCGGTTCCGCCCGCCGACGAGCGGCTTGCCGTCTCCGACCGGTGGGTGCTGTTCGCTCGCCGCCGCTCCGATAATTTCCTGCTCGCCGACATCGCCAAGCTGAAAGCCTCCGTCGCCGACAAAGCCGAGCGCGGCGACCTTCCGGGTCCGGCCAAGACGCTCGTCATGGGCCCGGAGGAGCGTCCCGACGGACCTTGGCGCCCGCTCAGCGCCGGCCTCGGCCAATTGGACCACAGCGCCGCCGAATCCGTTGTCGAAGCCGAAGCGGCGCCGGATCTCTTCTTTCCAAAGCCCTACAACGACGAGCAGATCGAGATCGTCCGCCGGCTCGAGCAGACGGACGGGATCGTCGTCCAGGGACCACCCGGCACCGGCAAGACGCACACCATCGCCAACATCGTCTGTCATTACTTGGCGACCGGCCGCCGCGTGCTGGTCGTCTCGCACGGGGAGCCGGCGCTGGCGGTGCTGCGGGGCCAGTTGCCGGACAGCGTGCGCGATCTCGCCATCAGCATCACGGCGACCGAGCGCGAAGGCTTCAAGCAGCTCGAGACCGCCATTCGACTCCTGCAATCGGTCGTCGAGGCGATCCGGCCGGGCGAGCAGGCGCGCGTCATCAAGGACGTCGAGACGGCGATCCTGCGCATGCGGGAGCGCCTCGCGGCTGTTGATGCCGAGATCGCCGGCATCGCTGCGGCGCAGCTCGCCGAGGCGCCCGGTTTCGGCAAGACGCCGGCCGAGCTCGCGGATCTGGTCGCCGGCTCGCGCGAGCGCTTCGCCTGGTTCACCGACCGGCCCACCGATGCGGCGACGCGCGCGCCGAGCGATGCGGACATGGCGGCAGTGCGCGCGGCCCGCATTGCGGTCGGGACGCGGATCGAGCATCTCGCCGCTTTGCTCCCGCCCGTCGACGACCTGCCGGACGGCAACGCCGTCGGCGCCCTGCACGACGATCTCATCCGCGCCGCGCAGCTCGGCGAGCGTGCCGCGCAGGACCGGGCGCTCGCCATCCGCATCCGCACCCCCGAGGCGCTGGAGCACGCGACACGGGCGCTCGACGCCCTTCAGACCCTCCGCCGCGTTCGCCAGCTCGTCGACGAGTGGCCCTGGCTGGATCGAACCGCCGCCGAGGTGCTGACGGGGCCGAAAACGGGCACGACCGAGGCGCTTGGCGTCTTTCTCGCCGATGCCGAGAGCGTGCTGACGGAACGCGCGCGCTACCTGACCCGCCCCGTCGACGTGCCGGACCGATTTCCGCACACCGACGACACCGTGCGCCTGATCGCCCGATTGGCGGAAGGCGAGGAGGTGTTCGGCTTCTTCGCCTTCAAGGAAAAGGGGCTGCGCGCCGCCGTCGAGTCGCTCCGCATCGTCGGCAGGACGCCGTCGGATGCCGGCGAATGGGCCCATGTCCGCGACCACCTCGCATGGCGCGAGCGGCTGTGGGCGCTAGAGCAGCGCTGGACGCGCCTTGCCGAGGAGCTCGATGCCCCGGCCGACCTTTCATCGCCGCGCGCGCTGCAGGACCTGTTCGACGTCCTGCAAGCGGTACTCGTCCACGGACCGGCCGCGCTCGCGATCCTCGACGAGGCGTTCCGCGAAATCGTCTTCGGCGCTCAGGACGCCCGCTCCCTGTGGTTCGACCGCGACCGCCTCATCGCGGTGGAGGGCACCCTGCGCAGCGCCGCGACGGCGGCGCGGCTCGGGGCCGCCGAAGCGGAGGTGGAGCGTCTCGCCGCCCTGTTTCCGGCCGCGAGCGGCAAGCTCGGAACGCTCGCCAGGGACTTCCTGCACGAGGCGATCGGGCGCGCCGACA
>DASQLE010000056.1:0-5849 GCA_035630175.1 Beijerinckiaceae bacterium | reverse complement strand
CTTGAGCTGCTGGAAATCCTTCTCGCCGAAGGTCGCCACGTCCGGCAGAGCTTGGACGAGGAGCTTCGCCACGACCGTGGCGACACCTGCAAAGTGGGTCGGGCGGAAGCGGTCTTCGAGCCCAACCGTGGCCGGGCCGGCGACTGACGCCGTCGTGGCGGAGCCCGGCGGATACATCTCGTCGGCCGCCGGAGTAAAGACGAGGTCGGCAAGGCCGGCGAGCTTGGCGAGATCCTCGTCGAGGGTGCGCGGATAGGCGGAAAAGTCCTCGTTCGGAGCGAATTGCGTCGGGTTGACGAAGATCGACACGACGACCCTTTCGCACTCGGCGCGGGCGAGGCGCACGAGAGCGAGGTGGCCCTCGTGCAGGGCGCCCATGGTCGGCACCAGGGCGATGCGCTCGCCGGCGCGGCGCCAGCCGGCGAGCGCGCGGCGGAGCGTGGCGACATCGGGGGCGGTGACGATGGTCATGACGCGCGGGCCTCGGCGGTGCAAAGGCGGCCACGCCTACCAGAGCCGCCGGACCCGCGCTATCGCCGGCCGATTGCACGAGCTGCGATGCCGGCCCACATAAAGGGTTTGGATGGTCGGAGCATCGATGGCCGACAAGGATAAGCAAGACGTCGCGGCACGCGGATCGGGCGAGGTGAGCCAGCCGGCGTCCGGCGGGATGATCGATTCGTTCCTGTCGCAGGCGAAGGAGCTCGGCCCGGCGACGGGCGGCGAGCGGGCGCGGCTCGTCTTCGCCCTCGACGCGACCATGAGCCGGCAGCCGGCCTGGGATCTTGCCTGCCGCCTGCAAGGCGAGATGTTCGAGACGGCGGCCGGCATCGGCGGCCTCGCCGTGCAACTCGTCTACTTCCGCGGCTTCGACGAATGCCGCGCCTCGAGATGGGTGGTGCAGCCGCGCGCTCTTACCGACCTCATGACGCAGATCGCCTGCCGCGGCGGCCACACGCAGATCCGGCGCGTGCTTCGGCACGTCAAGGGCGAGGCGGAGCGGGCGCCGCTCAAGGCATTCATCTATGTGGGCGACGCCATGGAGGAGCCGATCGACGATCTCTGCGCCGCGGCCGGCGAGCTCGGCCTGCTCGGCGTCAAGGGTTTCCTGTTCCACGAGGGCGCCGACCCGATCGCCGGACGGGCCTTCGGCGAGATCGCCCGGCTCACGGGCGGGGCCTATGCCCGCTTCGATGCGAACGCGCCGCAGTCGCTCGCCGGTCTGCTGCGGGCGGCGGCCGCCTATGCCAGCGGCGGCACGGGCGCTCTTGCGCGGCTCGCCGCCGGCGACAGCGAAGCGCGCAAGCTTCTTACCGCCATGGGCAAGGCGTGATGGTGACCATTCTTTACGGCCTCGCCGCCCTCGCCGCGTTCTGGTGGCTGTCGCAGCTCTTTGCGCGCGGCAACCCGGCCGCCCTGGCCAAGGGTTTGCGGCTGACCGGCGGCGTTGCATCCCTGGCCGGGGCCGGGCTGATGCTGTTCCGCGGCCGCATCGACATGGCCTTCCTGCTCGGCGGCGTCGCCGCCTGGCTGCTCGGCTGGAGCGGCTTCGCCGGCCTCAAGCAGCGCATGGCCAAGACGCCCGGGGCGGTGTCGCGCGTCCGCTCGGCCATGATCGAGATGGAGCTCGACCACGACACCGGCGCCATGAACGGCACCGTCCTGGCCGGCTCCCTGGCCGGCCGCAGCCTCGACAGCCTGGACGAGGAAACGCTGCGGCGCCTCCACGACGAATGCGCCGCCGCCGATGCCGACGGGGTGCGCCTGCTAGAGGCGTATTTCGACCGCCGGTTTTCCGGCTGGCGTAAAGACCGAGACGGTGACGCTCACCCGGGGGCGGGCGCTCGCCCGCAGCCGGGCGCGATGACGGAACAGGAGGCTTACCAGATCCTGGGGCTTGAGCCGGGAGCGAGCCCCGACGCGGTGCGCCGGGCGCACCGCACCCTGATGAAGAAGCTGCACCCCGACCAAGGGGGGACGACGTATCTCGCCGCCCGTGTCAACCAGGCCAAGGATCTGCTCTTGGACCGACATCGCTGATACTCCACGCGCGCCAGCCGTGCGGCCGGTGTCGGAGAGAGCCGGTCCACGAAGGTGGCGACGGCTCGTTGCTGTCGTTGACCGTGTTGTCGGCGAACCGACGGCCGCCCCTGCGGGCTGGCTTGCAACGCGGCGATGAAGACGGCGGCGCCGGACGGGCGTCGCCGGGAACAGGTCAGCTCCGCGTCGCGAAGCAGTTGAAGCCGCTGCGCTTCAGAGTCTTGCAGGCGGCCTCCGCGGCGTCGCTCGCCGGAAAGCCGGAGAAGCGCGCCCGATAGAGGGTGGCGCCCTCGCGGACCACCTTTTCCGTGAAGGGCGCGGCCCGTGAGAGCATGCCGCCCGTGCGCGTACGCGCCTGAGCCAACACCTCCTTGGCCTTGGTCTCGTCGTCCATGGCCCCGAGCTGGATCATCCAGCCGCCGACCCCGCGGTTCAGCCGTTCCGGGGTCGGCTCGGCGGCAATCGGCTTGATCACATCCTTGGCGCTCGCCCTGACCGGCTCGGTCCTCGGCCTCTCGGTCCGTGGCGTCTCGGGTCTCGGCGGCTCGACGCGGGCAGGCTCGCTTTTGACGGGTTCAAGGCGGGCCGGGACTAGTTCCGGGTTCTGCAGCCGCGCCTGGATCTTGGCGCCCGGCGGGGGCGGCGGCAGGCTGATGGTCTCGGGTGTCGCGGTCGCAGCATAGACCTGGGCGGCCGGCGGCAGCGCGGCGGCGCTCGCCTTGGGAGGCAGGGCGCTCGGCGTGGTGGTCGAGGGTGCGCCCGGCGCCGAGGCGAAGACCGGCCGCATGGCGGCGAGGTCGAGCGCTCGGCGCGCGCCGGCCATGTCGCCGGCCGTCAGGTTGGGTCGCACCGGCGCCGATGCGGTTGTCTCCACGGCGAGCTCGGCAAGCTGCAGGCGGGGCGCTGCCTCGGCGGCCGTCGGCACCTGACGGGTGCCCGCATAGGCGCGCGGCAGGTTGGCGTCGACGAGGGCCGCCATGGTTTGGTCGCGGCTGGAACCCGAGCGCCCGCCGAGCACCACGGCGACGATGTGGCGGTCGTCCGTCTTGACGTTGGTCATCAAGTTGAAGCCGGAGGCGCGGGTGAATCCGGTCTTGATGCCGTCGACGCCCTCGATGCGGCCGAGGAGCTTGTTATGGTTGCGGTAGGAGCTGCCGGCGTAGTTGAAGACCCGCGTCTGGAAGTAGCGGTAATAGCGCGGGAAGCGGTCCTGCACGGCGCGCGCCAGCACCGTGAGGTCGCGCGCCGTCGTGAGCTGCTCGGGATCGGGCAGGCCCGAGGCGTTACGGTAGACCGTCCGGCTCATGCCGAGGGCGCGAGCCTTGCGGGTCATCTCGGCCGCGAAGGCCTCCTCCGAGCCGCCGAGATGCTCGGCGACGACCACCGCGACGTCGTTGGCCGACTTCGTCACCAGCGCCTGGATGGCGTCCTCGACCTCGATCGTCTCGCCGGCCTCGAGGCCGAGCTTGGACGGGGCTTGGGCCGCGGCATTGGCGGACACGCGCAGCGGCGTCGCCAGCGAGATCCTGCCGCGCTCGAGCTGCTCGAACAGGAGATATAGGGTCATTACCTTGGTGACCGAGGCGGGATGACGGAGCGCGTCCTCGTTCTCGGCATGCAGGGTGCGGCCCGTCTTGGCGTCGACGACCATGGCGGCGTAGGGCGGGCTGTAGCCGCCGGTGTTCCTTGGCCGCCGCCGCGCTTCGGCGGGAGACGACAAAGCCAGCAAAAGCGAGGCGGCCCCTGCGGCCAGGCAGGCCAGCGCGGGGAGGCGCCGGCGAACGCTTACGCAACGCGAAACCATCAAAGGTCCCCTCACAGCGGGCCCGACGGGACCCGGCGCCAGCCGGCGAGACACGGCTCGTCGGCGGCGAAAGCACAGTCCGGAAGGCTAAGTCGGCGCAGTTACGGGGCAGTTAATAGGCGACGAGAGTCGCTTGTTGTGCAGTGCACAAGATTTTGCTTGACATTTATTGTGCAGTGCACATATGTAGTCACACCGGCCTAGTCCAAGGCTCTCACCGAAGATGCGGCCGGCCCTGCAACACGTTGAGAAGGCAGCGCAAACGCGCTGAGAAAGACCCTATGCTTCCCCAGTTCGACCAGTTCCAGAAGTTCGGCAAGGACAATGCCGATGCCGCCCTCAAGACCTTCGGTGCCGTCTCCCGAGGCGCCCAGGCGATCGCTGTCGAATCGGCCGATTTCGCCAAGAAGTCCTTCGAGCAGAGCACGGCTACTCTCGAGAAGCTCGTCGGCGCCAAGACGCTCGACAAGGCCTTCGAGATCCAGGCCGACTACCTGCGCTCCGCTTACGAAGGCGCCGTCGCCCAGTCGACCAAGATCGGCGCGCTCTATGCCGACCTCGCCCGCGACGTGTTCAAGCCCTACGAGACGTTCGTGCCGACCGTTGCGGCTGCCGGCAAATCGGCTAAGTAAGCAACGTCAACTCTCGCCGCAGCCTGCGGCGCCCGAGAAAAACGCCCGGCCATGCGCCGGGCGTTTTCGTTTGCGCCGCACTGGTGACCTGTCGATCCGCAGCCCTCGCGCTGGCGGCGGCACCCCGACACGGATTGGCGGCCAATCTCGTTCGTTCGTTGGGAACGAGGCTCATGGTTGGCTAAGTACCGTCGACGAGACAAGGCCAGGTGAGACCGAAGACGGCCTCCCTGACTGCCGAAGGTTCTTTCTTCGGTCCACATGTCCATCATCCATGCCCCGACCCTCACCGGCGCGACCATTCGCCCGCGACAGCCTTTGGGCTCGGGAGCCGGCGGCTCGGCGGGACGGTCTGGCGAACCGGCCGCGGCGCCTCTACATTGGGCTCATGCTTCTGAATCGAAGCTTGCGCGGCCCGTCCATCCGCGCCACCAAAGAGGTCCGGGTTTCGGGGGTCGACCAGGCAGCATGTGGCAGCCCGTCATGCGCGCGATCGTCGCTACGGAGCGGCTCTCCGAAGGCGCGGGCTCGCGCTCGCCCGATCGTGATAACGACAACCGCACCGGAACGGCGATCATCACCAAGACGAAGCCGCGCACCAAGCGGCCGAATCTATATCGCGTGCTGTTGCTCAACGACGACTACACGCCGATGGAGTTCGTGGTCCACGTCCTTGAGCGCTTCTTCAACAAATCGCGAGAGGACGCGACCCGGATTATGCTGCATGTTCACCACAATGGCGTCGGAGAATGCGGAGTATTCACCTACGAGGTCGCCGAGACCAAAGTGACACAGGTCATGGATTTCGCCCGCAAGCACCAACATCCGCTTCAATGCGTCATGGAAAAGAAGTAACATCTTAACAGGATATAGAGGCCCCCTTTGCCGAGCTTTTCTCGCAGCCTGGAACAAGCCCTCCATCGTGCTCTCGCCCTGGCGGGCGAGCGCCGCCACGAATACGCGACGCTCGAGCATCTTCTGCTCGCCCTGGTCGACGACCAGGACGCCGCCGCCGTCATGCGCGCCTGCAACGTCGATCTCGACGCCCTGCGCCGCAATCTCGTCGAATATGTCGACGCCGAGCTCGCCAATCTCGTTTCCGACGGCCGCCAGGATTCGAAGCCGACGGCGGGATTTCAGCGCGTCATCCAGCGCGCCGTCATCCACGTGCAATCCTCCGGGCGCGAGGAGGTAACCGGCGCCAACGTGCTCGTCGCCATCTTCGCCGAGCGGGAGAGCCACGCCGCCTATTTCCTGCAGGAGCAGGACATGACGCGCTACGACGCCGTCAACTACATCAGCCATGGCATCGCCAAACGCCCGGGCCTGTCGGAAAACCGCCCGCCGCGCGGCTCGGACGAGGAATCGAACGA
>DASQLE010000055.1:0-2521 GCA_035630175.1 Beijerinckiaceae bacterium | reverse complement strand
ACCGTGAGCACGATCGCCTCGTCGCCCGCACGCTCGAGGGCCATGCGCAGATCGCCGGTCTCGCGGCCGGCAAAGCCGTGCTCGATGGAATTGTTGAGGAGCTCGGTGACGATGAGCGCCAGCGGAACGGCCTTGTCGGCGGGCAGGGCGACCCCGTCCGGACCTTTGACGTTGCAGCCCGGATCCGTGATTCCCGCCGCCTCGGACACATCTTGGCACAACTCGCGCAGGAACGCCTTGAGGTCGAGCCCGGCATTGGCGGGATCGTGCAGCTTGCGGTTCAGCTTGGCGATCAGGGCAAGGCGCTGGGAGGCTTCGCTCAAGGCCTGACGCGCCTGCGCGTCGCTCAGCCCGCTCCTCTGCAGGTTCATCAGTGCCGAGACGACCTGCAGATTGTTGGAGATCCGATGCTGCAGCTCGGTGAACAGCAGCTCCCGCTGCTCGGCAAGCCGGGCGCTGCGGGCCTGCTCGTCACCGAGCCGGGATAAAGCCCCCTGCATGACCTGGATGATCGCCATCGTGATCGCGATGGAGATCACGAAGAAGGCGAGCGCCAGGGCGGATTCCGGCGTCAACGCAAAGGAGAATGCGGGGGGAACGAAGACATACCACGATGCCACCGTGCCGAGGACCGCCGCGAGAATGCCCGGGCCGACCCCCGCGATGAAGCTCGTCAGAATGATCGCGGGGAAGAAGGTCAGGAAGGGAAAGCCGGGCGGCAGCACCGGATCGAGCTGCCACCGGACGAGGAAGGCGATCGCGAAGGCCAGCACGGCGAAGCCGTGGCGCAGGACCGGCGACCGGTGCCGAAACGGCAACAGTGCAGACAAAGAGCTGCCGTCATGCGCGGAGGGCTCCGCCATGTGAGTGTTCCGCATCGATGAAAGGGAGACGCAATCTAGACCGTTCTATAACGGCCAAGCCCCCCGAAAAGGTTCCACTACAAGCGTTTCAAGAAGCCGGCGAAGCGCATGAGACCCTCGGGCCAGGGACCGTAGCCGTCCGCAGCGTTGATATGCCCGGCCTCGCCGGCATCGAGCAGGGCCGAGCCCCAGGCGAAGGCGAGATCCTCGGCCCGCCGGTAGGCGCAATACGGATCGGAGCGGCTGGCGACGAGGAGGGACGGAAACGGCAGCGGGTCGCACGGGATCGGCGCGAAGGAACGGTCGATCGCCTCCGGAAGACCCGCCTGCTCCACATCCGCCGGCGCCACCAGGAAGGCGCCGCGGACTTCGCGCAGGGATGCGGCCGCATGGGCGACGGCGATGACGCCGAGGCTATGCGCGACGAGAACGACCGGCCGTCGGCAGCGCGCTACCGTCTCGACGAGCCGCCCGATCCAGGCCTCGCGCACCGGACGGTCCCAATCGTCCTGCTCCACGCGCCGCGCGCTCGAGAGCTTGCGCTGCCAACGCGTCTGCCAGTGGTCCGGGCCTGAATCGGTGTAGCCCGGCACCACCACGATGTCGCAATCGGCGGTGCGCATTCGAGCGCCGTCAAGCGTTCCTGTCGAGCGCGCGCTTGACCCGTCCGATCACCGTCTTGAGGCCGCCTTGCGGAGGCTCGCCTGCGGGCCCGAAAACCCGGGTGAAGATCGTGTCGACGTGCTTGTAATGATAATCGAGGTCGAAGCACGCCTCGAGCTCGGCGGCCGGCAGCCGCTCGGCGACCTCTGCATCGTCCTTCAGAAGCGTGAGGAAATCGCCGTCGCCGCGCCACACCGGCATGGCGTTGCGCTGCACGAGCCGGTAGGCGTCCTCGCGCGAGATGCCCTTCTGCGTCAGCGCCAGCATGACGCGCTGCGAATGCACGAGGCCGCCGAGGCGATCGAGGTTGCGGCGCATGGCCTCCGGATAGACCAGGAGCTTGTCGATCAGGCCGGTGAGCCGGGCGAGGGCGAAGTCGAGGGTGACGGTGGCGTCGGGGCCGATCATCCGCTCGACGGAGGAATGCGAGATGTCGCGCTCGTGCCAGAGGGCGACGTTCTCCAGCGCCGGCACCACGGCCATGCGGACGAGGCGGGCGAGGCCGGTCAGGTTCTCGGTCAAAACCGGGTTGCGCTTGTGCGGCATCGCCGACGAGCCCTTCTGGCCGGGCGAGAAATATTCCTCGACCTCCAGCACCTCGGTGCGCTGCAGGTGGCGGATCTCGGTGGCCAGCCGCTCGACCGAGGCGGCGACGACGGCGAGCGCGGAGAAATAGGCGGCGTGGCGGTCGCGGGGGATCACCTGGGTCGACACGGGCTCCACGGCCAGGCCCATCTTCTCGGCCACGTAGGCTTCGACCTGGGGGTCGACGTTGGCGAAGGTGCCGACCGCGCCGGAGATGGCGCAGGTGGCGACCTCGAACCGCGCCATCGCCAACCGCTCCTTGTTGCGCTGGAACTCGGCGTAGTAGCCGGCGAGCTTGATGCCGAAGGTGGTCGGCTCGGCGTGGATGCCGTGGCTGCGGCCGACGGTCGGGGTCAGCTTGTGCTCGAAGGCCCGGCGCTTGATCGCCTTCAGCACCAGATCGACGTCTT
>DASQLE010000054.1:0-2909 GCA_035630175.1 Beijerinckiaceae bacterium | reverse complement strand
GGCGTGCGGGTCGCCGGCCGCGCGCGCGCCCAACCCGTCGACGAGCGTGTAGCCGCAGATGATAACGGCCGTCGCCAGCGCGAAGCCGATCGCGGCGGGGTCGGGCGGCTCGTGCTGGCGCGCGCCGCGCAGCGACATGAGCGCGACGCCGGACGCCAACACGGCGATGCCGGCGGCGGCCTGAAGCGCGATCGGCTCCCCCACGACGATCAGCGACGCGCCGGCGGTGAGAAGGGGCGCGCCGCCGCGTGCGATCGGATAGATTTGGCCCATATCGGCGCGCCGGTAGGCCTCGGTCAGCGCAATGTAATAGGCGAGGTGCAGAACGACGGAGCCGATCAGCCACGGCCAGGCCTCGAGCCTCGGCCAGCCGAAGGCGACAAGGAGCGGGATCGCCACGATTCCGGCGCAGCCCGTGATCAGGGTCATGGCCAGGAACGGCTCGAGGCGGACCTTGGGCACCGCGTTCCAGCCGGCATGCATGGCGGCCGCCGCCAACACCGCGGCGAAGACGAACGAATCCATGGCCGGGGCAGGGTTCATGAGGCTGCGCGATGCCGCTACGCAGCCAAGGATGCCCGCAAGCGTTCGCCTCCGGGATCGTAGAACGGGCGCAAACTGGCGCGCACAGGCACGCTCTCCCCGGCCACGTCGAGGACGAAGCGGCGCCGATCAAGCCAGGCCTGTTCGACCGCGCCCTCGTCCGAGTGGATCCAGGCGAGGCCGACAAGCCCGTCGAGCGTCGCGCCGTAGGCGGCGGAGGTGATCTCGCCGACCGGCTCGCCGCCGGCGGTGACAAGCTCGCCGCCCCAGGCCATCTGCGTCTCCGGGAGCGGGCCGAAGATGGATACGAGGCGCTTGCGCAGCGGCTTGGACCGCGCGGCGACCAGCGCGTCGCGGCCGATGAAATCGCCCTTGTCGAGCTTCACCGCGAAACCAAGACCCGCCTGCCAGGGCGTCACGTCCGGCGTCAGCTCGCGTCCCCAGGCGCGATAGCCCTTCTCGATGCGCAAGGACTCGATCGCGTAGTAGCCGGCGTCGCGCAGCCCGAGGTCGCCGCCCGCCGCGACCAGCGTCTCGTAGACGGTGACGGCGAACTCGGTCGGCACATACAGCTCCCAGCCGAGCTCGCCCATATAGCTGCGCCGTGCCGCCCAGGCCGTCGCGTAGCCGATGTCGATGTCGCGCACGGCCCCGAACGGAAAGGCGCCGTCGTCGAGCGCGGCCCGGCTGACGCGCGACAGGAGCGTGCGCGCCCCCGGGCCCATGACGGCGAGGATTGCATAGGCCGAGGTGACGTCGGTGAGCACGGCCCGCGCCTCGGCCGGGATGCGGCGCCGCAGCCAATCGGCGTCGCGCGTCGCCTGCGCGGTTCCGGTGAGGATCAGGAAGGTGTCGGCGCCGAGGCGGGCGACGGTGACGTCGCTCTCGAAGCCGCCGCGGGCGTTGAGGAGCGCCGTGTAGACCGTCGTGCCCACCGGCACGGCGATGTCGTTGGCGCAGGCGTGCTGCAGGGCCGCCTCTGCGTCAGCCCCCTGCAGCAGGAACTTGGCGAAGGAGGTCATGTCGAACAATGCGACGGCCTCGCGACAGGCGCGGTGCTCGGCGGCGGCGGCCGCAAACCAGTTCTGGCACCCGAACGCATAATCGATGCGCCGCTCGTCGCCGGGCCGGGCGAAGAAGTTCGGCCGCTCCCAGCCCATCTTGGAGCCGAACACGGCGCCCTTGGCGGCGAGGCGATCGTAGAGCGGCGAGCGCCGGAAGGGGCGCGCGGTGTCGAGCTCCCGGTTCGGCCACGGCATGGCGTAGTGCAGCCCGAGCACTTCCTTGACGCGGTCGCGCAGCCAGGCCGGGTTGTTGTTGAAGGCGGCGAAGCGGCGGATGTCCACGGGCCACAGGTCGAGGGTCGGCTCGCCTTCGACGATCCATTCCGCCAGCGCCGGCCCGGCGCCGCCGGCGGAGGCGATGCCCATGGAATTGAAGCCGGCCCCCACGAAGACGCCGCGCAGCTCGGGCGCCGCGCCGAGCAGGAAATTGTTGTCGGGCGTGAAGCTTTCCGGGCCGTTGACGAAGGTCTTGACCTCGGCGCTCGCCAAGGCCGGCACGCGCTCGAGCGCCTTCTCCATGAGGATCTCGAACTGGTCCCAATCGTCGGGCAGGAGCTGGAAGGCGAAGTCGGCCGGGATGCCGTCGGCGCCCCAGGGCTTGGCGTCCGGCTCGAAGCCGCCCATGACGAGGCCGCCCACCTCTTCCTTGAAGTAGATGTAGCCGTCCGGGTCGCGCATGACCGGCAGATCCGGATGAACGCCGGCGATCGGCCCGGTGACGATATACATGTGCTCGGCGGAATGCAGCGGCACGCTCACCCCGCACAGCCGTCCGACCTCGCGCGACCATTGGCCGGCGCAGATGCACAGGACCTCGCAGGCGATGGTGCCTCGCGTCGTGGCGACCCCGGCGACGGCGCCGTCGCGGGTGGCGACGCCGGTGACGCGCGTCTCCTCGAAGACACGCGCCCCGCGGCGTCGCGCGCCCTTGGCGAGCGCCTGCGTGATGTCGGCCGGATTGGCCTTGCCGTCGCCCGGCAGCCAGGCCGCGCCGACGAGATCGTCGTGACGCATGACGGGCCATTTCTCGGCCGCCTCGTGCGGGCCGAGGAGCTCGATCGCGACGTCTTGCGCGCGCGCCATGGACGCGGTGCGCCGGAGCATCGTCATGCGCTCGGGCGTCCTCGCGACGGTCAGCGAGCCGCATTGCTTCCAGCCCGTGGCGAGGCCGGTTTCCGCCTCGTGGCCGGCATAGAGCTCGGTCGAGGCGCGGATCAGGCGGGTCATGTTGGCGTGCGAGCGGAGCTGGCCGACGAGGCCGGCCGCGTGCCAGGTGGTCCCGCCCGACAGGCGGCCCTGCTC
>DASQLE010000053.1:0-5906 GCA_035630175.1 Beijerinckiaceae bacterium | reverse complement strand
CATCGAAGGCAAGCTCGGCGGCCAGGCGCAGGTGCGCGGCGTTGCCGGCACCTGGAAGGACCTCACCGACAACGTCAACATGCTGGCCAACAACCTGACCGGCCAGGTGCGCAACATCGCCGAGGTGACGACCGCGGTCGCCAACGGCGACCTGTCGAAGAAGATCACCGTCGACGTGCGCGGCGAGATCCTCGAATTGAAATCCACCGTCAACACCATGGTGGATCAGCTCAACTCCTTCGCCTCGGAGGTGACGCGCGTGGCGCGCGAGGTGGGCTCGGAAGGCAAGCTCGGCGGCCAGGCGCAGGTGCGCGGCGTCGGCGGAACCTGGAAGGACCTGACCGACAACGTCAACATGATGGCCGCCAACCTGACCGGCCAGGTGCGCGGCATCGCCAGCGTCGTCACGGCCGTCGCCGAGGGCGACCTCAAGCGCAAGCTGACGGTGGACGCCAAGGGCGAGATCGCCGCCCTCGCCGACACCATCAACGAGATGATCGACACGCTCGCGACCTTCGCCGATCAGGTGACCAACGTCGCCCGCGAGGTGGGTGTCGAGGGCAAGCTCGGCGGCCAGGCGCGCGTGCCCGGCGCCGCCGGCCTGTGGCGCGACCTCACCGACAACGTGAACCAGCTCGCCGCCAACCTGACCACGCAGGTGCGCGCCATCGCCGACGTGGCGACCGCCGTGACCAAGGGCGACCTGACGCGCTCGATCACCGTCGAGGCCATGGGCGAGGTGGCCTCGCTCAAGGACAACATCAACGAGATGATCCGCAACCTGCGCGACACGACGCTCAAGAATGCCGAGCAGGACTGGCTCAAGACCAATCTCGCCCGCTTCACCCGCATGCTGCAGGGCGAGCGCGACCTCGTCACCGTGTCGAACATGATCCTGTCCGAGATCGCGCCGCTCGTGAACGCGCAGCGCGGCGTCTTCTACATGGTCGAGGACCACGGCGAGGAGCCGATTCTCGATCTCGTCGCCAGCTATGCGTTCACCGAGCGCAAGAACATTTCCAATCGCTACCGCATGCGCCAGGGGCTCGTCGGGCAATGCGCCTACGAGAAGAAGCGCATCCTTCTGACCAACGTGCCGGGCGACTACATCACCATCGGGTCGGCCCTCGGCGAGGCCACCCCGCTCAACATCATCGTGCTGCCGGTGCTGTTCGAGCAGGAGGTCAGGGCGGTGATCGAGCTCGCCTCGTTCAGCCGCTTCTCGGAAACCCACCAGTCGTTCCTCGATCAATTGACCGAGTCGATCGGCATCGTGCTCAACACGATCGCCGCGAACATGCGCACGGAAGGGCTCCTCAAGCAGTCGCAGCTCCTCACCAGCGAGCTGCAAAGCCAGCAGGAGGAGCTCAAGAAGACCAACGACCGCCTCGAGCAACAGGCCGCCACGCTGCGCCGCTCGGAAGAGCTGCTCCGCACGCAGCAGGATCGCCTGCAGCAGACCAACGAGGAGCTCGAAGAGAAGGCGCGTCTTCTCGAGATCCAGAAGCGCGAGGTCGAGACCAAGAACCGCGAGGTCTCGCTGGCCAAGGGCGCCCTGGAGGAGAAGGCCGAGCAGCTTTCGCTGACATCGCGCTACAAGTCGCAGTTCCTGGCCAATATGAGCCACGAGCTGAGGACGCCGCTCAACAGCTTGCTGATCCTGTCGAAGCTTCTCTCCGACAACCCGGACGGCAATCTCAGCGACAAGCAGCGCGAATTCGCCAAGACCATTCACGCCGCCGGCTCGGACCTCCTGTCGCTCATCAACGACATCCTCGATCTGTCCAAGATCGAGTCGGGCACCGTCTCGCTGGAAGTCGGCGATGTCGGCTTACGCGAGCTCACCGACAACATGGAGCGCACCTTCCGTCAGGTCGCCGAGGAGCGGGGGCTCGACTTCGTCATCGACGTCGAAGCGGATCTGGCGCCGAAGATGCGCTCCGACTCCAAGCGCCTGCAGCAGGTTCTCCGCAATCTCCTGTCGAACGCCTTCAAGTTCACGGAGACGGGCGGCGTCACCTTGCGGGTCGCCTCGGCCGAAGGCTCGCCGCTCCGCGCCGGCGCCGACTGGATCTCGTTCTCGGTCATAGACACCGGCATCGGCATCCCGGAAGACAAGCAGCGCATCGTGTTCGAGGCCTTCCAGCAGGCCGACGGCACCACCAGCCGCAAATACGGCGGCACCGGCCTCGGCCTCGCCATCAGCCGGGAGATCGCCCGCCTGCTCGGCGGCGAGATCGTGGTGTCGAGCGAACCCGGCATGGGCAGCACCTTCACGCTGTTCCTGCCGATGGAGCCGCTTGCGCCGGCCCAGATGGCGGGGCGTGCCTCGGCGGCCCTGCCGGGCGACAATTCCGGCACGTTCCTGCGCGCCCCGTCGGCGCCGATGGCGCTGTCGGCCTCCGCCGACGATCGTCATGCCATCGTCAACGGCGATCATGTCGTGCTGGTCGTCGAGGACGACGCCATGTTCGCCTCCGTGCTGCTCGAGCTGGCGCGCGACCAGGGGTTCAAGGGATTGATCGCCGGCGACGGCGCCACGGCCCTCGCCCTCGCTCACCGCTACAAGCCGCACGCGATCACGCTCGATATCGGGCTTCCCGACATGGACGGCTGGGCGCTGCTGGACCTGCTCAAACACGATCCGCGCACCCGGCACGTGCCGATCCACGTCATCTCGGTCGACGACCAGAAGAAACGCGGGCTCAGCGCCGGCGCGTTCGGCTTCCTGGAGAAGCCCGTCGACCGGGACGCCCTGCTCGAAGCCCTGTCGCGCACCAAGGATTTCGTCAATCGGCCGGTGAAGACGCTGCTTCTCGTCGAGGACGACGATGTGCAGCGCATGAGCATCGCCGAGCTGATGGCGGGCGAGGAGGTCGAGATCACCGGCGTCGGCACGGCCCAGGCCGCTCTCGAGTCCTTGCAGGCCCGGCGCTTCGACTGCGCCATCGTCGATCTCGGTCTGCCCGACCTGCCCGGCGCCGAGCTGATCGAGCGCATGCGCAAGACCAGCGGCGGCGAGGAACTGCCGATCGTCGTCTATACGGGCATGGACATGACGAAGGAGCAGGAGCGCCGTCTGCAGCGCATCGCCTCGACCATCGTCGTCAAGGAGAACGGGTCCCCGGAAAAGCTGCTCGACGAGACGGCGCTGTTCCTGCACCGGGCCATCGCCAACGTGCCGGAAGACAAGCAGATCATCATCGAGCGCAAGGATGACGCGTCGCTGCAGGGCCGCAAGGTCCTGGTGGTCGACGACGACGTGCGCAATATCTTCTCGCTGACCAGCGCGCTCGAGCAGCACGGCATGGAGGTTCTGTTCGCCGAAGACGGGCGAGCGGGAATCGACTGCTTGAAAGCCAATCCCGGGGTCGACGTCATGCTGGTCGACATCATGATGCCCGGCATGGACGGCTACGAGACCATGCGGGAAATTCGCAGCGATCCGGACTACCGCGATCTTCCCATCGTGGCGGTGACCGCCAAGGCTATGAAGGGCGACCGCGAGAAATGCCTCGAGGCGGGGGCCACCGATTACGTGTCGAAGCCGGTCGACCTCGATCAGCTTCTGGCCGTCCTTCGCGTGCAGCTCGGACGTCGTCCGGAACTCGACCTCCATGCGCCTTCGGGCAACGGAGCGGCCGCCGAGGGTTGGTCCGCATGACGCAAATGATGGAACCGGATCCGCAGCTCCGGCCGGAGGGGATCGGCGACCGGCTCGCCGGTTCCGAGCCGGTGGCGGCGAAGATCCTGGTCGTCGACGACGACCGGCGCAACCTGTTCGCCGTCGAGGAGATGCTGCGCGCCCCCGGCTTGGAGCTGGTCCTCGCCACATCCGGCGAAGCAGCCTTGCGGCACGTGCTCCAGGACGAGTTCGCGCTGATCCTGCTCGACGTGCAGATGCCGGGCCTCGATGGCTACGAGGTCGCCAGCATGATCCGCGGCCGTCCGCGCTCGTCGCGCGTCCCGATCCTCTTCCTGACGGCCTTCAACAAGGACGACCTGCACGTCTTCCGCGGCTACACGGCCGGCGCGGTCGATTACGTGTTCAAGCCGATCGAGCCGCTCGTTCTCCGGTCCAAGGTCGACGTGTTCGTGGACCTCTACCGCAAGACGGAGGAGATCCGCAGGCAGGCCGAGGAGGAGCGTCGCCTGCTCGTCGAGAACCTGCGCGTGCGCGGCGAGAAGCTGAAGGCCGAGCAGGCATTGCGCCGCGCCCAGGAGCGCCAGGAGGTGATCCTGCGCTCGCTGCCCGTGGTCGTCACGTCGCGCAGCCCGGAGCCGCCTTTCGCGGCCTTGTTCGTGAGCGACAATGTCGAGCGCCTGACGGGGTTCGGTGCGGAGCGCTTCACGGGCGAGGACGAGTTCGGCGCCAGCCGCATCCACCCGGAGGACGTGGACCGTGTCTTCCATGAGCTGACCAAAGCCCGCGAGACCGGCTCATACAGCTGCGAGTACCGCTGGCGCTGCGCCGACGACCATTACCGCGTCTTCCTCGACCAGGGCGTGATCGCGCCGGGGGACGGCGGCTCAGGCGAGATCTTCGGGACCATGTTCGACGTCACCGAGCGGCGTTATCTCGAGCAGCAGCTGGCCCATGCCAGCAAGCTCGAGGCGGTCGGCCGCCTGACCGGCGGCATCGCCCACGACTTCAACAACATGCTGAGCGTGGTGATCGGCAACCTCGATCTCCTGAAGAAAACCGTCGAGCACGACAAGAAAGCCACGCGACGCGTGCGTTTCGCGATCGACGGGGCGCAGCGTTGCGCCGACCTGACCAACCGTCTCCTCGCCTTCTCGCGCCGCCAGCCCCTGCAGGCGAGCGTGGTCAACCTCAAGGAGATCATGCCCGACCTCCTGGAGCTGCTCCGCCGCACGCTCGGCGAGCGCATCGAGATCAGGGCGAAGGCGGACGACGGGGTCTGGCCCGTTCACGTCGACCGCTCGCAGCTCGAATCGGCGCTCGTCAACCTGTCCGTCAACGCGCGCGACGCGATGCCCGACGGCGGCCGCCTCACCATCGACATGCGCAATCAGAGTGCCGCAGAGTGCAGTGCGGCCCAGCCGGGCGGCATCGAGGGCGATTGCGTCGCGATCGCCGTCGCCGATACGGGCACTGGCATGCCGCCGGACGTTCTGCAGCGCGTCTTCGAGCCGTTCTTCACCACCAAGGAGAGCGGCAAGGGCACGGGCCTCGGCCTCAGCATGGTCTACGGCTTCGTCCAGCAGTCGGGCGGGCATATCGAGATCGACAGCGAACCCGGCGAGGGCACGACCATCCGCATGTTCCTGCCTCGCTCGCAGGCCGCCGCCGCCGGCCGGACGGCCGCCGATGACGGCGCTTTGCTGGTGCTCGGCCGGGGCGAACCCGTTCTCGTGGTCGAGGACGATGCCAATGTCCGCCAGGTGACCGTCTCGACGCTGGAATCGCTCGGCTTCTCCGTCAAGGAAGCCGGCAGCGGCGACGAGGCCGCGGCGATGCTCAAGCAGGATGCCGGGATTCAGGTGGTGTTGAGCGACGTCAAGATGCCCGGCATGACGGGCATCGAGCTGGGCCGGCTCATCCGCCAGCACTGGCCGGCGGTCCATGTCCTACTGACCTCGGGTTACGTGGACGACGACCGGGTGGACGAGTTCGAGTTCATCCACAAGCCGTTCCGCGCCGCCGACCTCGCCCGTAAGCTGGAGGCGATGCTCGCCGTCAAGGCGGGCCCGGAGGAGCGCCGGCTCGCAGCGACGGGGTGATCAGTCCGGGGCACCCGGCGGGTAGCCGTGCTGCTTGCCCTCGTAGTCCTCAACCCGATACCGCTCGTCTCCCGCGGCGGTGACGTAACTCGGCCCGATCGGCGACTTGCCGTGGCCGCCGGGGATGTCGAGGACGTAGGTGGGCTGGCACAACCCAGAGA
>DASQLE010000052.1:0-3434 GCA_035630175.1 Beijerinckiaceae bacterium | reverse complement strand
AGGCGCAGGCCGCCGATCACGCGGCGTGGCCCTCAAGGCGCTTCGAAGCCCGGTCAGACAGAGCCTGAGCGGCGGCCGCGGCGGCGTTCAGCCGCTCGCGATGCGGACTTGGCGTGGGCTGATCCTGCGCCGCCGGCCGGGCCTGCTGGTTCAGGGCCTCGACATGGCGCGAGGCGTCGACGATCTGCGCGATGCGGCCCATGACCGTCTCGCCTGCCTCCACCTGGCTGGCGAGATCCGCCGCGTAGCGCTCGGCCGTGCGCAGGCGATCGGCGAGCGTGCGGTCGCAATCGCCGAGCGTCGTGCGCAAGCCCGCGATGGCGCGCTCGGCCGTTTCGGTGGCATGCATCAGCTCGGCGATCGTCATGCGCATCGCCACCTCATCGGCCTTGAGGCGCGTGATCTTCCGGCTCAGGCCGACCGACGAGATAATGGTGGCGACGAGCAGCACCGCCACCAGGCTGTCGGCGAGAAGCGTAATGATCGCGCTCATGCCGACTAACCGTCCCTCTGGTTCTTCACGCTCGCCTCGAAGGCGGCGAAGGTGGTGCGGGAGCGGCGCAAGGGGCGCGCCACCTGGACGGCGATCTTGTCGTCGATGCGGCCGATGCGTCCTTGAGTCATCGCCCAGTCGCCGCAACGCAGCGTGACGAGCTCGTTCGGGCGCGTGTCGAACATGAGCGTGTCGCCGACCTGGAGAGTGAGGACCTTCTTCAAGGGCATGCTGATCTCTTGCAGCACCGCCTCGATCGTCGCGTCGGCCTGCCAGATCTCCGTCGCCAGGTGTCCTTCCCAGATGGCGTCGCGGCCGAGCTTCTCGCCCATGAAGCTTTGCAGGAGGAGATCGCGGATCGGCTCGATGGTGGCATAGGGGAGCAGGATCTGCAGCAACCCGCCGCGGCCTTCCATGTCGAGCTTGAGATCGATCAGAATGGCCGCATTGGCAGGCCGCGTGATCGTGGCGAAGCGCGGGTTGGTCTCGATCCGGTCGACGACGAAGCGCACGGGAGACAGCGGCTGGAAGGACAGCTCCGCGTCGCCGAGCACGATCTCGACCATGCGCTTGATGAGCTGCATCTCGATGGTGGTGAACGGGCGCCCGTCGAGACGCGTCGCCGTGCCGCCGCGCTTGCCGCCGAGCAGCAGGTCGAGGGTCGAGTAGGCGAGGTTCGATTCGACCGTGACGAGCCCCGAATTGTCCCAGCCCTCCGCGCGGAAGACGGCGAGCTGCACAGGCAGGGGGATGGAGTTGAGGTAGTCGCCGAAACGCACCGACGTGATGTTGTCGAGGGTGACTTCGACGTTGTCCTGGAAGAAGTTGCGCAAGCTCGTCGACAGGAGCCGGATCATCCTGTCGAAGATGATCTCGAGCATGGGCAGGCGCTCGTAGGAGACGACGCCCGAATCGACGATGGCCCGGATGCCGCCGGCGCCGGTCGCCGACAGCTCGTGCAGCGAGAAGCCGGTGACCTGGTCGATCTCCTCCTGGTTGAGGATGCGGTCGGCGCCGGCGAGATCGGGGGAGTC
This sequence comes from Beijerinckiaceae bacterium, assembly GCA_035630175.1. Lineage (GTDB taxonomy): Bacteria > Pseudomonadota > Alphaproteobacteria > Rhizobiales > Beijerinckiaceae > JAJKJG01. The sequence continues at coordinate 1,907 of DASQLE010000052.1, read as the reverse complement.
GTCGCTGACCCCCTCGTCGATCATGGTCGCCCATTCGGCGGCCATATCCTCCGCATTGCCGGTGGCGCCTTGCTCGGCGAGCGCCGCTCCCCACTCGTCGGCCAGGGAACCGTCGCCGCCCTCGCCGCCCCCGCCCTCGCCGGCTTCGGCAGCCGGCTTCGGCTCGCTCTGCTCGGCAAGCGCGGTGGCCCAATCGTCGTCCAGACCTTCGTTGCTCTCGGCCACGTGTCCGCCCCTTGCCCGCCCCTTTACTGGACGACGAAGTCCTTGAAGAGGACAGCGTCGATCTTGGCCGGATACACGGCGTAGTTGACGCGACGGAGCAGCTCTTCGCGCAGCCGGTAGAGCCCAACCGATCCGTCAAGATCGCTGGCCCTGAGCTCGCGGACATAGACCTGGAGGCTGTCCTCGACGCGCGGCAGCAGCGGCTGGATGTCGGGGATCACCTTCGGATCCTTGACCTCGAGCGAGACCTTGAAGCGGAGCAGCCTGGCTCGGTCCTGAGCCGATTCCGGCGCGAGATTGACGGTCATCTCGCGCACCTCGATGAAGCCGACGGGCTTCTTCACCGCCACCTCCTTGGCCGCGTCGTCGGGCTTGCCGCCGAGGAAGAAGACATAGCCGCCGCCGCCGAGGCCGAGCACGACGAGAACCGCGGCCCCGATCAGAACGAGCTTCTTCTTGCCCTGCCCTTTCGGCGCGTCGGCGGGCGCCGCGTCGTCCGCGCCCTCCTCGAGAGCGTCCTCGTTCGCATTCTTGGCCATTGAAGGGTGCCCTTGAAGACGCCTGCACGACGCGGCGTTCTGCCGAGCCGGCGACCGAGACGATGGGCGATTTACGGTTAATTGCGCGTTAAGCACGGCAGGTTTTGCCGAGTGCCTTTTGCCGAGCGCGTCCCCGAGCCCCGCGGCGTCACCGCCGGATCTCGTCCAATCCGTTGTGATCGCTGGCGTTTCCGAAAATCCTCAGCTTGGCACGGGTCCTGCCAGTGAAGCCGTGCCGGGACCGCGCTGGGGAGCGCCGAGGATCCGGCGGGGATCGGCCCGCCTAGGGCTGCAAAGCGGGAGGCGTTCATGGAGAACGCGCTTCTCATCGGCCTGTCGCGCCAGGTGGCGCTCGGCCGTGAGCTCGACGTCATCGCCAACAACATGGCGAACGTCACCACCAACGGCTTCAAGGCGCGCTCGTCGCGCTTTCGCGAATACCTCATGCCGGTGGCGAGCGCGGAATCGTTTCCACGCCCCGACCGCCGGCTGTCCTACGTCATCGATGCCGGCACGCCGCTCGACATCCGCTCCGGCGCTATCGAGCACACGGGCAACCCCCTCGACGTGGCGATCAAGGGCGACGCGTTCCTGGCCGTGCAGACGCCCGCCGGCGAGCGCTACACCCGCAACGGCGCCCTCGAGATCGACGCGCAGGGGCAGCTCGTCACCAGCGACGGCCACACCGTCCTCGGCGACAACGGCCCGATCACCTTCACGCCTCAGGAAAGCGGCTTCGAGATCGCGCCGGACGGCACTGTCACCTCCAACCAGGGGCAGCGCGGGCGCCTTCGCCTCGTGCGCTTCGACAACCCGCAGATCCTGCACAACGAGGGCACGAACCTCCTCTCGGCGCCGAACGGGGGGCAGCCGGCCGGCGCGACGAGCCGCCTCGAGCCGCGCGCCATCGAGCGCTCGAACGTCAGGCCGGTGGTCGAGATGAGCCGCCTCATCGAGGTCAACCGCAGCTATTCCAGCGTCGCCGGCATGGTCGGGCGCATGGACGAGCTCCGCCGGACCGCGATCTCGCGGCTCGCCGATAACGGTTAAGCCCAAAGGACCCGTCATGCGTGCCCTCCACACCGCCGCCACCGGCATGATGGCCCAGGAACTCAACGTCCAGGTCATCTCCAACAACATCGC
>DASQLE010000051.1:0-5907 GCA_035630175.1 Beijerinckiaceae bacterium | reverse complement strand
CCCCGGCGAGACCGCCGAGATCGGCTCCCTTGCCCGATCCCGCGCTGGTGATGAAGAACGTCATGCCGCTGGCGCCGCTCTGCTGGGCGCTCGCGTCGTCCGCCGAGCCGATCAGGCAAAGCGGAAGAAACGCGACAAGGTGTAGGCTTTTCATCGGATTCATTGCGGTCCTCCCTCGGTCGCTGCAGACAGACCGTGCCCTGTCCGGTCGATCGCCGGACAGTGGCTCCACGAGACTAGCACAAAACCCGATTTCCGGGACCCGGGCGGGCTTCCCGCGCGCGTCTCACTCCTCCATGGCGAGGAGGCCGGCATTGCCGCCGGCGGCGGCCGTGTTGATCGTCACGGTCTGCTCGGTGGCGAAGCGCGACAGGTAATGCGGACCGCCCGCCTTGGGGCCGGTGCCGGACAAGCCGTGACCGCCGAAGGGCTGCACGCCGACGACGGCGCCGATCATGTTGCGGTTGACGTAGACGTTGCCGACTGCGAGGCGCTCGGCGATCCGATCGACCATCGCGTCGATGCGAGAATGCACGCCGAGCGTGAGCCCGTAGCCGCTGCCCTCGATGGCCGCGAGCACACCTTCGAGAGCGTCGGCCCGGTAGCGGACCACGTGCAGGATGGGACCGAACACCTCCTCGGCCAGGCTCTCGGGCCGGTCGAGCTCGAACACGTGCGGAGCGACGTAATAGCCTTGCGCCGCCCGCTGCCGCGTCCCTTGCCGCGCGGCGGATGAAGGCGCGCCTCCCCTCCCGGCCTCCGCAACAGTGTCCGCTCGCGTCCCGGCGACGGGGGCGAACGGGTCGAAGGCGCTCACGTTCGGGAGATGCGTGACCGCCTCCTCGCCGTCGGTCGCAGGGAACGCGACCTCGCCGGCATGATGCGTGTGGAGCGCCGCGCGCTGCATGTATGCGATATGCGCGTCGAGCTTCGCCTTGGCGTCCGCGTCGATCACCGGCCCGCAATGGGTCGAGACCGCGCGCGGATCGCCGACCTTCAGCTCGCGCGCCGCCCCGACGATCATGGCGATCATGCGGTCGGCGACGTCCTCTTGCACGCAGAGGAGCCGCAGGGCGGAGCAGCGCTGCCCGGCCGAGCGAAAGGCGGAGGTGACGACGTCGTCGGCGACCTGCTCGGGCAGGGCGGTCGCGTCGACGATCATGACGTTGACGCCGCCCGTCTCGGCGATCAGCGGCACGATCGGCCCTTCCTTGGCGGCAAGCGTCCGGTTGATCTGGCGAGCCACGGCGGTCGAACCCGTGAAGACGACGCCGGCGGTGTCCGGGTGGTTGACGAGGCGGGCGCCGATGCGTCCGTCGCCGGGCACGAAATGCAGGGCCCAGGGCGGCACGCCGGCCTCGTGCAGCAGGCGCGCGGCCTCGGCGGCGACGAGGGGCGTCTGCTCGGCCGGCTTGGCGACGACGCTGTTGCCGGCCATCAGGGCCGCCGTCACCTGGCCGAGGAAGATGGCGAGCGGGAAGTTCCACGGCGAGATGGCGACGAAGACGCCGCGTCCGCGCAGGCGCAGCACGTTCAGCTCTCCGGTCGGGCCGGGCAGGCGCTTCCCGTCGCCGAACAGCTCGCGCCCCTGCGCCGCGTAATAGCGGCAGAAATCGACCGCCTCGCGCAGCTCGGAGACGGCGTCGTCGAGGGTCTTGCCGCCCTCGGCCTGAAGGAGGTGGATGAGTCGACCGCGCCGGGTCTCGATGAGGTCGGCGGCGCGCTCGAGCGCGGCGGCGCGGCGCGCGGCCGGCGTCTCGCTCCAGGTGCGAAAGCCCGCGCGCGCTGCCGCCATCGCGCGATCCGCCGTCTCGGCGGTGGCTTCGGCCACGTCGCCGACAACCGAGGTGCCGTCGATCGGGCTGAGTACCGGCCGCTGCGCATGCGGGACAACGCGGCCGTCGATCACCGATGCCGCATGCACCGGCGTCACCCCGAACACCTTCACCTCGGCGACGAGTGCGTCGAGGGACGCTTGATGGCCGAACTCGACGCCGTGCGAGTTGCGGCGCTCGGAGCCGTAGAGGTCGCGGGGACGAGGGATGCCGGGGTGCCGCGCCGTATCGGTCGTGCCGATGATGTCGGCGGGACGCTTGAGCAGGTTCTCGACCGGCACGTCGGGATCGGCCGCCACCGACACGAAGGACGAATTAGCGCCGTTCTCGAGCAGCCGCCGCACGAGATAGGCGAGAAGGTCGCGGTGGCCGCCGACGGGGGCATAGGTGCGGCAAGCAGCGCCCGGCACGTCCTCGATGAGCCGCTCGTAGAGGGCTTCGCCCATGCCGTGCAGGCGCTGGAATTCATAGCCGTCCGTGTCGCCGGCGCGCTCGACGATCGAGGCGACGGTGAGGGCGTTGTGGGTGGCGAATTGCGGGAAGATGCGCTCGCGCACGCGCAGCAGCCGCTCGGCCGATGCCAGGTATTGCAGGTCGGTCATCGCCTTGCGGGTGAAGACCGGATAATCGTCGAGGCCGCGTTCCTGGGCGCGCTTGATCTCGGTGTCCCAGTAGGCCCCCTTGACGAGGCGCACCATCATGCGCCGGTTGCGCCGCTCGGCCAGCGCGGCGATGTAGTCGATGACCGCGCCGGTCCGCTTTTGATAGGCCTGGATGGCGAGACCGAAGCCGTCCCAGCCGTCGAGGGTCGGATCCACGAACGCCGCGGCGATGACCGCGAGCGACAGCTCGAGCCGATCCGCCTCCTCGGCATCGACCGTGAAGTTGAGGTCGTAGGAACGGGCCCGGCGGGCGAGATCGACGACCCGCGGCACGAGCTCGCGCAGAACCCGCTCGCGGCTGACCGCCTCGTAACGCGGATGCAGGGCGGACAGCTTCACCGAGATGCCGGGCCGGTTCGGCAAGGGCTCGTTGCCGGCCGAGCGGCCGATGGCCTCGATGGCGGCCGCGTAGCTCGAAAAGTAATGCTCGGCGTCATCGGCCGTGCGCGCGCCCTCGCCGAGCATGTCGAAGGAATACCGGTAGAGGCGCCCCTCGGACGAGCGCGCCCGGTCCAGCGCCTCGTCGATGGTCTGGCCGAGCACGAAATGGTTGCCGAGAACGCGCATGGCCTGCCGCGTCGCCGCCCGGACCGCCGGCAGGCCGAGGCGCTTGGCGAGCTGGCCGAGGATGCCTTCGGGCGTCTCGCCCGGATGGATGATGCGCGCCGTGATGCCGAGGGCCCAGGCGGAGGCGTTGACCAGAAAGGCGTCCGACTTCGCCTCGTGGTGGGCGAAGTCGCCCTGGCCGAGCTTGTCCTCGATGAGCCGGTCGGCGGTGGCGGCGTCCGGCACGCGCAGCAGCGCCTCGGCCAGGACCATGAGGGCGAGGCCCTCCTTGGTGGACAGGGCGTATTCGCGCAGCATCTCCTCGACGCCGCCGAGGCCGCCGCTTTGGGCGCGGATCGCCGCGATCAGGGTGCGGGCACGCGCGTCGATCCGGCTCTCGCGCTCCGGCGCGAGGCGCGCGTCAGCGAGGAGGCGCTCGGCGATCAGCCGGTCGTCGTCCGCGTAGGGCGCCTCGAAGCGAGCGGCGGCGTTCGTGATGAAAGCTTCGGTCATGTGGGGAGACTAACCCATTGCGCGGCGGACGACAGCCGAGCGTGAGCAGGCAAAATGCTTGACCGGGCTCCCGTTTGTGATTGCATCGCCGCGATCTTCGCCTATGGCCTTGTCACGTGCCATGAGCGCATGATTCCGAAAACGGATGCCGCCTTTCGGGAAGACATCATGCTCAAGTTATTGGAATTGATCCCGTTCATGCGTTTCGATCGAAGCAATCAAAACGCATCGTGATCGATGGCGGTCGGACTCGCGCCGCGCGAGCCCGTCGAAGGAACCCGGGAGTTCCCGATGCGCCTAGCCTTGTGCCCCGGAGGGCCACGTCGCTTCCCGTCCAAGCTGCTGTGCGCCGCCGCCTTCTGGGTTGCCGCCCATACCGGCCTGCCGGCGCAGGCGTTGACGCCCGTGCGCTTCACGCTCGACTGGCGCTTCGAAGGACCGGCTGCGCCGTTCACGGTGGCTCTCGAGAAGGGCTACTTCAAAGCCGAAGGTCTCGCAGTGACGATCGATACCGCCGCGGGCTCGCGCGAGCCGGTCGCGCGCATCGTCTCCGGCGCTTACGATATGGGCTTCGGCGACGTGAACACGCTTGTGCGCGTCCGCAACGACAATCCCGGGCCCGGCGCCAAAGCCGTGATGGTGCTGTACGACCGGCCTCCTTTTGCCATCGTGGGCCGCAAGAGCCGCGGCATCGCCAAGGACGTCGCCAGCCTTCGCGCCAAGGAATTCGGCGCGCCGGCCCTCGACGCCGCCTTCGCGCAATGGCCCGTCTTCAAGGCGATCAACGACATCGACGAGAAGGACTGGAAGATGCGCTTCGAGGCGGTCGGCTTCCCGGTGCGCGAGCCGATGCTGGCGCAAGGAGAGGTCGACGCCGTCTTCGGCTTCGCCATGACCTCCTACGTCAACCTCAAGGCGCGCGGCGTTCCCGCCGACGACATTGTCGTCATGCTCATGAGCGACCACGGCCTCGAACTCTACGGCAACGCCATCATGGCGTCGCCGAAATTCCTGGCCGAGAAGCCCGAGGCGGTGAGGGGCTTTCTGCGCGCCCTGATACGCGGCCTCAAGGATACGATCGCCGATCCGGCCGCGGCCGTGGAGACTGTCCTGACCCGCAACGACCTAGCCCGCAAGGACGTCGAACTCGAGCGCCTGCGCATGGCGCTCGACCAGAACATCCTCACGCCCTGGGCCAAGGAGAACGGCGTCGGCGACATCGACCGGGCCCGCTTCGAGAAAGCGCTCGACCAGATCGGCCTTGCCCTGACCTACCGGCAGAAGCCGGCCGTCGAGGACATCTTCGACGGGCAGTTCCTGCCGCCCGCCGCGGAGCGGAAGGTGAACTGATGGCCTGCGCCGGCGAACGCGCCGGCCAGCCAGGCTCGCTCGCAACGATGCTGCCCGAGATCCGCGATTACGACCGCCTCGTTGCCGCCTTCCGCTGGCGTATCCCGCAGCGCTACAATATCGGCGTCGACGTCTGCGACCGCTGGGCGGCCCGCGATCCCGCGCGCGTCGCCATTCTCGACGTGGCGCGCGACGGCCGCATCGCTCCCGTCACCTACGGCGCCTTGCGCGAGGCCTCGAACCGCCTCGCCAACGTGCTCGCGGCGAACGGGGTCGCGGCCGGCCGGCGATCGCGTCGCGATCCTGCTGTCCCAGGGGCCGGCAGCAGCGACGGCGCATGTCGCCGTCTACAAGCTCGGCGCCGTCGCCGTGCCGCTCGCCACCCTGTTCGGCGTCGATGCGCTCGGCTATCGCCTGGGGGACGCCGGCGCGCGGGCGCTCGTCACGGACGCGACGGGGCTTGCCAAGCTCACGGGGATCCGCGCTGATCTGCCCGCGCTGCGCCTCGTGATCTCGATCGACGGTCCGGCGCATGACGCGATCGGCTGGACCGAGGCGCTCGCGCGCGCAAGCCCGGCCTTCACGCCGGCCGACACCGCCGCCGACGATCCGGCGCTGATGATCTACACTTCGGGAACGACCGGCCCGCCGAAAGGTGCTCTGCACGCGCACCGGGTGCTGCTCGGGCATCTGCCCGGCGTGCAGATGCCGCACGAATTCCTGCCGCAGCCCGGCGACCTGCTGTGGACGCCGGCCGAATGGGCCTGGATCGGCGGCCTCGTCAACGTCCTCCTGCCCGGGCTGCATTTCGGCGTTCCGGTGGTCGCGCGCAAGTTCGAGAAATTCGACCCCGAGGAGGCGTTTCGGCTGATGGCCGACCTGAAGGTGCGCAACGCCTTCATCCCGCCGACGGCCCTGCGCATGCTTCGTGCCGTGCCCAATCCACGCGGTCGCTTCGACCTCGCGCTGCGCACGATCGGCTCGGGCGGCGAGACGCTCGG
>DASQLE010000050.1:0-5796 GCA_035630175.1 Beijerinckiaceae bacterium | reverse complement strand
GCCTGACCGGCCGCGGCAGCACGGCCAATCTCGAGGAGGTGCTGCAGCTCAAGCCGGACCTCATCCTCGACATCGGCTCGACCACCGCCACCTACGTCTCGCTCGCGGACCGGGTGCAGGCTCAGACGGGCATCCCCTACGCACTCCTCGACGGCCGGCTCGACGGGATCGCGCAGACCTACCGCACGCTCGGCGCGCTCGTGCGGCGCGAGGGCGAGGCGGCCGGGCTGGCCGCGTATGCGGAAGCGACGCTGCGGGTTGTGGCGGAGCGCGTCGCCGCCGTCCCGGCCGAGGCGCGTCCCCGCATCTATTACGCCCGCGGTCCGCGCGGCCTCGAGACGGCGCTGTCCGGCTCGATCAATGTCGAATCGATCGCCGTGATGGGCGCCCGCAACGTCGCCGGCGGCCAGCCCGGAGGCCTTGCCACCGTGTCGCTCGAACAGGTGCTCGCCTGGGACCCGGAGGTGATCGTCACCATCGATCAGGATTTCGCGCAGCGGGTGCGCAGCGACCCGAATTGGGCTTCGGTCGCGGCGGTGCGCGCCGGCCGCGTGCATCTCTCGCCGAAGCTGCCGTTCGGGTGGGTCGACTTTCCGCCCTCCGTCAATCGCCTCGTCGGCCTGCCGTGGCTCGGCAAGGTCCTCTATCCCGATCTGTTCCCGGAAGACCTCCGGCAGGTCACGCGCGATTTCTACGCCCGCTTCTACCACGTCACCCCCACCGTCGAGCAGGTCGAGCAGGTGCTGGCGGGGCGGGGCTGATGCGGGCCGGCACGGCGTCTGGGATCGCGGTCGCGGGTTTCGTGCTCGTCAGTGGGATCGCTCTCGCTTTCGCGGTGGGGCGTTTCCCGGTGAGCCTCGCCGATCTCGGGCGTTCCCTGCTGGCGAGCGCGACCGGAGGCGCGTCCGGTTTGCCGCCGGCGGCCGAGACCGTCATCTGGCAGATCCGGGGGCCGCGCATCGTCGCGGCGGTGCTGGTCGGCTCGGCGCTCGCGGTCGCCGGCGCGGCATTTCAGGGACTGTTCCGCAATCCGCTCGTCTCGCCCGACATCCTCGGCGCCTCCTCCGGCGCCGCGCTCGGGGCCGTGCTCGGCATCTATCTGTCGCTCGGCGTGTTCGGCATCCAGGCGCTCGCCTTCGCGGGCGGCCTCGCCGCCGTCGCCGCCGTCTACGCCATCGGCTCGGCCCTGCGCGGCGGCGACACCATTCTGGTCCTCGTGCTAACAGGCGTTGTGGTCGGCTCGCTCCTCGGCGCCGGTGTCGGCCTCGTCAAATATCTCGCCGATCCCTACAACCAGCTCCCTGCCATGACCTTCTGGCTGCTCGGCAGTCTGGCGGCGACGAGCGCGGCCGACCTCCCCCCGCTGCTCGGGCCGGTGCTCGCCGGCACCGCCGTGCTGCTGGCGCTGCGCTGGCGCATGAATGCGATGAGCCTGCCCGAGGAGGAAGCGCGGGCCCTAGGCGTTCCGACCGGGCGGCTGCGCGCCGCGGTCGTAACGGCGGCGACGCTCGTGACGTCGGCGAGCGTCGCGGCGGCGGGCATCATCGGCTGGGTCGGCCTCGTCGTGCCGCATTTCGCCCGTTTCCTGGTCGGCCCGAGCTTTCCGAAGCTGCTGCCCACCGCCGCGCTCCTCGGCGGCGGCTACCTGCTCCTGATCGACACCTTGGCACGCGTCATGGCGAACGTTGAGGTGCCGCTCGGCATCCTGACCGCTCTCATCGGCACGCCGTTCTTCATCGCGCTGCTGCGCTCCGCCCATCGCGGCTGGTCGTGATGCTGGAGGCGCGCGCGCTCGCGATCGGCTACGGCCGCACCATCATCGGAAGCGGACTCGACGTGACGTTGCGGGCCGGCGAGGTACTGGCGCTGCTCGGTCCGAACGGCGGCGGCAAGACGACGCTTCTCAAGACTCTGCTCGGCCTCATCCCGCCGCTCGGCGGCGAGGTGCGTTTGGTCGAGCGGCCCCTCGCCGATCTCTCGCCGCGCGAGCGCTCGCGTCTCATGGCCTACGTGCCGCAGGTGCATGCGGGCACCTTCGCCTTCTCGGTGGAGGACATGGTGCTGATGGGCCGCAGCGCCCATGCGAGCCTGTTCAGCGGGCCCTCCGCGCACGACCGCGCCGTTGCGGCCGGCGCCCTCGCCCGCACCGGCTTGGGCCATCTCGCGGAACGCGCCTACACCATGATCTCGGGGGGCGAGCGCCAGTTGGTGCTGATCGCCCGCGCCCTCGCCCAGGAGCCGCGCGTCATGGTGCTCGACGAGGCCACGGCCAATCTCGACTTCGGCAACCAGGGCAAGGTCCTGCGCGAGATCCGCCGCCTCGCCGCAAGCGGTCTTGCCGTCGTCTTCTCGACCCACGATCCGAACCACGCCTTGCGCTACGCCGATCGCGCGCTGCTGATCCGCGACGGCGCCTCGATCGCCTCCGGGCCGGCCCAAACCGTGCTGACCGCCGAAGCCCTGACCGCCCTATACCGCTCGGACATCGTGCGCATCGGCAGCCCGCCCGAGGTCGCCTATCTGCCGGGCTGATGCGGCCCGGCTGAAGGTGCGTTGGCGGCGTCTTTCGGCCCAGTCGATTTCGTGTCGGCCATTGCGCTACGCGGTGTGTCGTCACGTTGTCCGGTCAAACGGTTCCACAGCACGTCGGCAGCCGGATTGCGGCCGTCGCGGGACCGGAACAGCCTGATCTCGATCGGGATGTCGAATTCTTCCGCCCCGGCCCGCACCAGATCGGCGCGCGCCAGATCCTCCTCGGCCAACGTGAGCGGAAGCCACGCTGCGCCGTGTCCCTGCCGTGCCATCGACATCAGCGTCGCGGCGAGGTGCGAGGTGAAGACGGTTTCGAGGCTGCCCGCCTCGCCCTTGTCGGCCTGCTGCGCCGCCAGGATGCGGCCGAGCCCCGAGGCCTGGCTGTAGGCCAGCACGCGCGCCGGCCGTTCCGGCCTGCCGGGGAGTCGCCAGGCCGGCCGCCCCGCGGCATCCGGCGCGCAGACGGGGACCAGCGTGTCGCGCCCGACGCGAACACTCTCAAATCGGCCGGCCTCGAAGCGCGTCGGCGCATCCGGGTGATGGTGGCAGAGCAGGAAGTCGACCTCCCCGCCCAGCATGATCGCCTCGCAGGCCTCCATGCTGTCGGAGATCAGGTTGAGCGTGCCGAGCGCTTCGAAGCGGACATGCTGCCGGATCCAGCCGGGAAAGAAGGTGAAGGAGAGCGCATGCGTCGCTGCGATCGACAGCGACGCCGTCGCGCCCTCTCCGACCGCCTTTGTCTCGCGGCGCGCCCGCTGCAAGCTGTGCGCGATGTCCTCCGCGAGCGGCCGCAGATGGGCGCCGGCCGGCGTCAGGCTGGCGCCCTGCGCGCCGCGCACGAAGAGCGGAGCGCCGATCCACTCCTCAAGAGCGCGGATGCGCCGGCTGAAGGCCGGCTGCGACACGTGACGGGCCTCCGCCGCGCGCGAGAAGTTGCCCTCGTCCGCCAGGGCCAGAAAATCCTTGAGCCAGTCCAGATCCACGGTGATGCGGCCTGCGCATGCGGCGATCCGATCATGGCATTGGCCAATCCGGGGCGTCCAGGCGTAAACGGCCCGCAGTTGCCCTGCCCACGGAGACGCCCCCATGCGCATCATCGACGTTCGCGAGATCACCCAGCCGATCGCCTCGCCGATCCGCAACGCCTATATCGACTTCTCCAAGATGACCGCGAGCCTCGTCGCGGTGGTCACCGACGTCGTCCGCGACGGCCGGCGCGTGGTCGGCTACGGCTTCAACTCGAACGGCCGCTACGGCCAGGGCGGCCTCATCCGCGAACGCTTCCGCGACCGCATCCTTGAGGCGGCGCCGGACAGCTTGATCGATGAGAGCGGCGACAACCTCGATCCGCACAAGATCTGGGCCGCCATGATGATCAACGAGAAGCCGGGCGGCCACGGCGAACGCTCGGTGGCGGTCGGGACGCTCGACATGGCGGTGTGGGACGCGACGGCCAAGATCGCCGGCAAGCCACTCTTCCGCCTGCTCGCCGAGCGCCACGGCCGCGAGGCCGACCCGCGCGTGTTCGTCTACGCGGCCGGCGGCTATTATTATCCGGGCAAGGACGACACGGCGTTGCGCGCCGAGATGCGCGGCTACCTCGACCGCGGCTACAACGTCGTCAAGATGAAGATCGGCGGCGCATCCCTCGCCGAGGACCGCCGCCGCATCGAGGCAGTGCTCGCCGAGATCGGCTCAAAGGCGCAGCTCGCGGTCGACGCCAACGGGCGCTTCGACCTCGAGACCGCCATCGCCTATGCCAAGATGCTGCGCGACTACCCGCTGTTCTGGTACGAGGAGGTCGGCGATCCCCTCGACTACGCGCTGCAGGCGGCCCTGCCTGAGTTCTACCCCGGCCCCATGGCGACGGGCGAGAACCTGTTCTCGCACCAGGACGCCCGCAACCTGCTGCGCTACGGCGGCATGCGGCCCGACCGCGACTGGCTGCAATTCGATTGCGCCCTGTCCTACGGCCTCGTCGAATACCTGCGCACGCTCGATGTCCTCAAGCAGTTCGGCTGGTCGCCGAGCCGCTGCATCCCGCATGGCGGCCACCAGATGTCGCTCAACATCGCAGCCGGCCTCGGCCTCGGCGGCAACGAGAGCTATCCCGACCTGTTCCAGCCCTATGGCGGCTTTCCCGACAGCGTCCGCGTCGAGAACGGGCATATCGTCATGCCCGAGCTGCCCGGCATCGGCTTCGAGGGCAAGGGAGACCTCATCAAGGTCATGCGCGAGCTCGCCGAGTGAGATGTCGGCGCAGCGCCCTCAGCCTCGAGAGCGTTGCGCTATCGCTCGGCCCGCACCCAGACCGCGACGTCGCGCACGGTCTCGACGCGGCGATAGCCCGACAGCGCCGCCGCGAGGCCGGGATCGGACAAGGCCCATTTCGTCCAGTCCAGCCAATCCTCGTGGATCAAGATGATGTCCGGACGGCCCTGGCGGATATCCTCCGCCAGCAGGTCGCGGTCGCGCGCCGCGTGCGCCTCGAGGCGCGCGCGGGTCGCCTCGTCGAGATCCTCGCCGCGCCGCAGCGCGATGCCCTCGCTGATCCATTGGCTGCACACCCGCCCCACCCACTGCCCGCCGATCTCGCGGACGAGCGGGTGGCCGACCGAGAGATCCGACGAGATCGCGATGAGCCGCGGCTGCGGCGCCAGTCGGCTCACCACCGACGCCAGCGTGCCGGAGTCGCGCCCGTCGCGGAACCAGAGCGCGGCCTGATACGCCATGACGGCGAGGACGACGCCGAACAGGATCTCGACGAGGCGCGGCGCGAGGCCGGTCGGGCGCGCCGCGGGAGTGCCGATCTTGTGCGCGAGCGCGACAGCGGCCGTCAGAAAGGCCAGCGCCACCGCGGGATAGCCGTGATAGGACCAGCCTTTCCCCTGAGCCAGGAAAGCGGCGACGAATCCGGCCGAGGCGAGATACGGCACGACGAGGCGCGGCCCCCAGTCCCGCCACCTGACGCAGAAAGCCAACCCGAGACCGGTCGCGATCCAGACCGGCAGCGCCGGCATCCTCAGGATGCCGGCGCCGTAATGGCGGACCGGCAGGTAGACGTCGCGCACGATGGGCAGCATCTCCGTCAGGAAGGCCGGGAAGACCGCAAGAAGGACGATCGCGTAGGCGAGCACCACCGCCGCCGCCGCAAAGGTCTCGATCCGCAACACCGATCGCAGCGAGCGCGCCCGCGCGACGAGGTAGAGCTCGGGCAGCAGCACGGCGAGCAGGAAATGCGGCTTGATCGAGACGGCGATGCCG
>DASQLE010000049.1:0-2257 GCA_035630175.1 Beijerinckiaceae bacterium | reverse complement strand
TTTCCAGTAAAGATCCACACCAGCGCCGATCACGAGCTGGAAAATGTCTTCGCGGGGGCGTGACCGCAGCAGCACCGCGCATTCTGCCCGCACACACACGCGTTAAATGTTTGCGAACCGGTCTCCGACGCTCGGGAACCGGTCTCTGCTTTCTGCGCCGGGAAACGGATTCCAGGAGCGGAGACGGGCGGTGCTGAGACGAGGAAACCGCGCGCCAGCGCGCAGCCAGAGACGCAAGCCTTCAGAAGCCGCCGCCCTAAACCTTTGAACCGACGCGCAGTTTGGCAAAGCGTGCAAGAGACCCGCTGCGAGCAGACTGCGTGGTGGGCCCGCCTGGACTCGAACCAGGAACCAGACCGTTATGAGCGGCCGGCTCTAACCATTGAGCTACGGGCCCGAAGCGGGCAGGCCATCGTCTTAGCGGAAAGACACGGTGACGCAACGTCCAGGAGCGGCGCCGTCACATGGCCGGGCGGTAGAGGGTCGTCTCCTCGTCGAACCCGTCGATGGCGAAGGCGCCGAGCGGGTCCGGGCTGCTCCACAGATGCTCGGCGAATGCCTGCGACATGAGAATGGGTTCGCCGAGGGTCTTGTTGAAGCCGGCGATGCGGCTGGCGAGGTTGACGTCGCGGCCGATGACGGTGAAATCGAGCCGCTCGCCCGCGCCGACATTGCCGTAGGCAGCCTCGCCGTGATGGAGGGCGATGCCGACCGCCACGGGCGAGGGAAAGCGCCGCTCGCCGTTGGCCGTCTCGACGCGCGCCACCGCCTGCAGGGCGGCCGTCAGCGCCGAATAGGCGGCGCCGCCGGTGTCGTCGCCGACATCGCGGAAGATCGCGAGCAGGCCGTCGCCCATATATTTCAGGATCTCGCCGCCTTCCGCCTCGACCGGCGGCACGATGCAATCGAAATAAGCGTTGAGGAGCTCGACCGCGCCTTCCGGCGTCAGGTGGGACGAGATGCCGGCATAGTTGCGCATGTCGGCGAACAGGATGGCCGAGCGGATGCGGCTGACCTCGCCGCGCCGGATGGTGCCCGACAGGATCGCCCGGCGCGGCTCGTCGCCGACATAGATGCGCAGCACGTCCGCGAGCCGCCGGTTGACGGCGCGGATCTCCATGGCGGCGGCGAGCGCCGGCATGATCCGGCGCAGCACGGCGAGGCCGCGCGCGCCGAACCCTTCCGCCGCGCGCGTCGCGAAGGTGATGCCGTTGTCGGTGCCGTTGGTGAAGAAGATCGGCACGCACAGGTAATGGCGATACCCCTCCGCCTTGAGGTCGGGCACGATGTTGAAGCGCTCGTCCGGCGTCTCGGCGAGGTCGAGCAGGAGCCATTGCCGGGTCTGGTGCACGTAGGCGAAGGGGCTGTCCCGGTAGATCGCCTCGAACTTGTCGCCGTGCGGGAAGAGACGCACGGCGGCCCCCTCCTCCCGGGTCCAGAACCGTCCGACGCCGGCATATTCCGAATGCAGCACCTCGATCGCCGTCGTGATGCGGTCGACCGGAACGCCGAGCCCGTCGAGCCGCTCGGCGAGGCCGGCCAGAACCTCTCCGGCATCGTCGGTGCGGGCCGCCTCACCGAGCAGCCAATTGTCGAGCGCGGCGACCTCGGCGGCGAGAGCCGGATCGAGATCTGCCGCGGCTCCGTCGCGCAATAACGGGGATGGCTGATCCTCTGAAAGGATCGCGGCGGAAGGCAGATCGGGCATGCCAGGAAGGTGGCTCTCACCTTTTTGCAATGCAAGATGACGGGACCCGCTCTCGGCCGCCTCGGGGCTTGCGTCCGCAGCACGAAAGGTCTGGCATGAACAGAATCGCGCCCTCCTGCCCAGCTTGCAGACGCATCAGGTGAATCCGCCGTCCCGCTCAGGTCGAGCAATGATGATTCGCCATCGCCTTAAGAGCCGGCCGCCCGTTTCAGACGGAGGAAGAAGCCGATTAGGCGCACAAAACTACAAACAACTTAGAGCAAACTGCGGGGCATGAACGTCAAATCTAAGTATTAGTGCAGGCGTCATCGTCAACTATAGATTCGCACATCATGGAACGACTCGTGTCGACTCTCGTTTGAATCGAGCCATGACTCGTGTGGCCCAATGCGTATGGAGTTTTGACTGTGGCGCCACGCTCGAACTGGAAAGGGTTTCTCAAGCTCTCCCTGGTCTCCTGCCCCGTGCAGCTGTTCACGGCGACGACCACCAAGGAGCGCGTCACCTTCAACCTCCTCAACCGCGAGACCGGCAACCGGCTGCGGCGGC
>DASQLE010000048.1:0-5778 GCA_035630175.1 Beijerinckiaceae bacterium | reverse complement strand
GTTCTGCATCGTGGGCGGCATCTTCTCGTTCCTTCCGGTGCTCGGCATCTGGATGCTGCCGCTCGGCTTGCTCCTGATCGCCCTCGACGTGCCGTTCCTGCGCAAGCCGGTCGCCTATTCGACGATCTGGGGCATGGGGAAATGGGCGCGCTTCCGGCTGTGGGTGGCGAGGCGATGGCGTTCGTCCAGCGCAGCCCCGACATCGGACGCGAAGCTGAGCGCCCGCGAGAGCGGATCGCGATCCGGGCCGACTTGAAGGGGCGCCGCCGCGGGCATTTGCTTGAATTTGGCGTTGCGCGGCTGACGGGGCTACGCCGCCGGGCGGCCGATCTCGCGCGATCCCGCATCCGTTGCCTCGCTTAACTGAGCCGTCCCCTCGGCCAAGAGCCGCGCCGACGCCGCCTCGAGACGCGTCTGCAACTCGTCCATGAACTCCTTCCGGGGAAGGCCCGGCGGGATCGGCTCGAGGATCTCGACCAGGATCGTGCCGGGCCGGCGGATGAAGCGGCGGCGCGGCCAGTAGAGGCCCGAATTCAGGGCGATCGGCACGCACGGGATGTCGAGATTGCCGTAGAGATGGGCGATGCCGAACTTGTAGGCGGGCTCCGCGCCGGGTGGGCGGCGGGTGCCTTCGGGGAAGATGACGATCTGGCGCCCCCGCGCCGCCTCCTCGCGAGCGCGCTCGTTCATGTCGGCGAGGGCGCTCGACCCGGCGCCCCGGTTGACCGGCACCATGCCGGCCCTGGCGGCGAGCCAGCCGAACAGCGGCACCCACATCAGCTCGCGCTTGAGCACGAAAGTCGGGTCGTCGAGGATCGTCAGGAGGGCGAAGGTCTCCCACGTCGATTGGTGCTTCGAGGCGACGAGGACGGCGCCGGGCGGCAGGCGGTCGAGGCCGCGGAACTCGACCGCCGTGCCGGTGACCACCTTGAGAAGCTTGAGGTTGTCCCGGGCCCAGGCCTGGACGGCGCGCACCATCGTCTTGCGCGGGAACGGCAGCAGCACGAGCAGCGCCATCATGCGCAGGGAGATGTGCACATAGAAGAGGACGTTGAAGACGAGCGAGCGGGCGATCAGCATGGGTGAACCATCGCTCCTCATGCTGAGGAACGAGCCCATCGGGTCCGGCCTTCGGCCGGCCTGACGGCAGGCTCCGGCGAGCCCTGACGGGCCTCGCACCTCAGGATGAGGAGGAAATAGAGAAGTCCTCTGAATATTACCGCCGCAGCAGCGGTTCGGCCACCATCTTGACGGGCCGGCCGCCGCCCATGAGATGGGCCGCCGCCGAGCGCTCGGGATCGCTCTCGATCAGCGTGCGGGCGTAGACGGCGAGGAGCTTCAAGTATTCGACGGCGAGCAGCCGCGCCGTGCTCGGGCTCCGCCACCAGCTTGCGACCTCGAGCTGATCCGGCACGACCGGGAAGGGGACCTTGCGCGCACCCGGCAGCACATGGTCGAGCTCGATGAGGGTGCGCGGCATGTGGTAGTTCGACGTGACCACGATCAGCGAGTGGAAGC
Source organism: Beijerinckiaceae bacterium (assembly GCA_035630175.1). Taxonomy (GTDB): domain Bacteria; phylum Pseudomonadota; class Alphaproteobacteria; order Rhizobiales; family Beijerinckiaceae; genus JAJKJG01. The sequence continues at coordinate 4,260 of DASQLE010000048.1, read as the reverse complement.
CGTTGGCGGTCATCCAGCGCCGGGTCTCGATGGCGTTGCCGATCGTGTTGCGGGCGCGGTAATCGAGATCGACGCAGCATTCGATCAGGCGACGGCGTCCCGGATTGAGGCGGGCGATCTCGTCGAGGGTGGTGCGCTCGTTGACGCCCGTGATGAGGAGGCGGCGGGCATAGCCCTTGCCGAGCAGCTCGATGGCGTCGCCGATGCGCTGCGCCCCGCCGGTGAGCGCCACGATGCCGTCGGTGCGCGTCGACGGGTTCTGCTCGTAACGCTCGATCGTCTGCAGGAAGACGCCGAAGCCGCCGATGGCCACGACGGCGAGAGCGAGCGTGGCGAAGGCTGCGATCTTGACCAGCCGCCAAAGCAGGCGCACGCGCGGTGAAGGCGCCGGCGTCGTGCTCGTCTCCCACCCCCAGCCCATCCCGACCGCGTCCGGCAGAGCCATATCTCCTGACCGCCAAGCCAAGCCTCAGCATCATCGTGGAATGCGGCGACGTGGAGGCAACAAAGCCCTGCTATCTCAGGGGCTTTGCCTTAAGAAGTGCTTAACCGTCGCCCGCGACACGATGGCCGTCAAGACGGACACCGCCAGCGCGATGACCGCAGCTGCGGCAAAGCCGCGCCAGCCCACCTCGAAACGCCCGAACAACGCCTCGATCTGATCGCTGGCCGGGCCGGCCCGCCAGGATGCGGAGGCGAGCCCGAGCGCCGCGATGACGGCGAGGGCGACGGCGCTGCCGACCACGCTGCCCTGCAGCCCGAGCCGAAAGAAGCGGCGCTGGAACTCGCGGGCGATGAAGGCGTCGTCGGCGCCGACATAGTGCAGGATGTCGACCACCTCGCGGTTGCCCGCCATCGCCCCTTGCGTCGCGAAGGCGACCGCGAGCGCCGCGGCGATCAAGACCAGAAGCGTCAGTGCCAGACCGGCGATCACGACGGCGTCGGCCATGCGCGACAGGCGGGCGAGCCAGGCGCCGTGGTCGTCCAGCGTCGCGCCCGGCACCTCGGCGGCGAGACGCCGCCTCAGCTCGGATAAATCCGGCCGCGCCGCATCGTCGAGCTTCAGGACGACGAGCCGCGGGACGGGGAGATCGCCGAGATCGAGGCCCTTGCCGAGCCAGGGCTCGAGCGTGCGCTCGGCCTCGGCGCGGCTCGGGATCTCGGCCGCCCTGATGCCGGGCGTGCGCCGGGACAGATCGGCCACGCGCAAAAGGTCCGCTTCGATGTCCCGTTGCGGCCTCTGCCGCACCTGGACCGTGGCTTCGCGGCCGACCGCCGACCGCCACTGCGCGGAATGGGATGCGACGAGCTCGGCGCCGCCGGCGCACAAGGCCGCGAGGAAGGTCAGGATGGCGATCACGCCGACCAGGGCGCGGCTGGCCGCGGATTGCACCGGGACCAGAGGCGCGTGCCCCTTGAGCGGCGCCGCGCTCGCCGCCGCCGGCGCCGCTGCGGGCGGCTCGCGCTGGGCCCGGGGCGCCGCCCGGGACGCGCTCGCCCGTTTACTCATCGATGTGCAGCCGGCCCTCGCCGAGCACGAGGCGGCGGGCGTCGAGCTGGTCCATGAGGGCGAGATCGTGGGTCGCCAGCACCACCGAGGTGCCGAGCCGGTTCAACTCGATGAACAAGCGCAGCAGCCGCCGCGCCAAGGACGGGTCGACATTGCCGGTCGGCTCGTCGGCCAGAAGCAGATCCGGACGCACGATCAAGGCTCTGGCGAGAGCGGCGCGCTGCTTCTCGCCGCCGGACAGCACCGGCGGCAGCACGTGCATGCGCTCGCCGAGGCCGACCCAGCGCAGGATTTCGATCACCTCGCCGCGATAGCTCGCCTCCTCGCGCCCCTGCGCGCGCAAGGGCAGGGCCACGTTCTCGAAGGTGGTCAGGTGGTCGAGAAGCCGAAAATCCTGGAAGACGACGCCCATCCGCCGGCGCAGCTTGGTCAAGGTCTTGCGCGAGATGCGGCTCGCCTCCTCGCCGAACACGGATACGAGGCCGCGGCTCGGCCGCACCGACATCAGGATGAGGCGCAGGAGGGTTGTCTTGCCGGCGCCCGAGGGGCCGGTCAGGAACTGGAACGAGCCCGGCGCGATGGCGAAGGTCAGGTCGCGGAGGACCTCGGCGTCCATGCCGTAGCGGATGCCGACGTTCTCGAAGCGCACGACGGAGGCATCGCTCCACGTCCTGGTGCGGTTGACGACCTTCACGACCCCTTAACCAAGTGCATCGAGGAATACGCTTTGGCGGGCCGCATGCTGCCCGCCCGGCTGATTCGCCATGCTCATCGTCTGTCCGTCCTGCGCAAGCGAGTACATGATCGATCCGGGGCGGCTCGGAGGCGAAGGCCGCACTGTCCGCTGCGCCGGTTGCAAGTCAACCTGGTTCGTGACGGCAGCGGGGGAGGAACCGGAGGCGGCCGACGCGGAGGCCGGCGAGAATGCGCCGGACGCGTCCGACGCCGTCGAAAACGCCGCACGCCTTGCGGACCAGCTGGAATCTCTGGGCGAGCCGAGCGTCGAGACGGAGCCGGACGGCCAGGACGCCTGGACGCCGGCGCCGCCGGCCCCTCGGGAGCTGGCCGGCAGCGCGCGCGCGTCGCGCCTGTCGGCCCTGGCCGTGCCGTCGCTCGCGCTGCTCGTCTGCCTCGCGCTGGCCGCCTCCGTCTGGGGACGCGGAGCGGTCGTGCGCGTGGCTCCCGCGACGGCGGCGCTGTATGCCGGCATCGGGCTGCCGGTCAATCTGCGCGGGCTCGAGTTCCGCGGCGTCCGGAGCGAAGTGGTAGGCGCCGGCACAGACGCCGTCCTGGTCGTCGAAGGCGAGATCGCAAACATCTCTGGACGCGATGCGGCCGTGCCCCCTATTGAGATTGGATTGCAGGCCGCCGAGGGCCAGATGCTGTATCGCTGGAGCAACGAGCCGCCGGCTCAAAGCCTCAAGGAGGGCGACGCCCTGTCGTTCCGGGCGCGCCTCGCGGCGCCGCCGAGCGAAGCGCGGCAGGTGCTCGTCCGCTTTGTCCCGTCCCGGGAGAGCGCCGCTGCCGTCGCGAGCCAGGCGCGCGCAACGAACTGAAGTCGTCGTCTAGCGTCGGGGAAAGAGTATGGTTGGCTCGTCACGCGTCCGTATCCTGTTCGACGATGCCGCGATCGCACGCCGCAACGAGGAGATGGCGCGCGAGATCGCGACGGCCGAGCCGAAGGACCTGCTCGTGGTCGCGGTGCTCAAGGGCAGCTTCATGTTCGCGGCCGACCTGATCCGCGCCCTGCACCGGGCCGGCCTCGCCCCGCAGGTCGAGTTCCTGCATCTGTCGAGCTATCGGGCCGGCACCGTCTCGTCGGGCCAGGTGGCGATCCTGCGCGACGTCGAGAGCGAGGTGCGCGGCCGGGACGTGCTGCTCGTCGACGACATCCTGGAATCCGGCCGCACCCTCGCCTTCGCCAAGGACCTTCTGGCGGCGAGGGGCGCCCGCCGGGTCCTTGCCGCGGTTCTCCTCGAGAAGCGCGTGCCGCGCCAGGTCGACGTCGCGGCCGATTTCGTCGGCTTCGTCTGTCCGGACGTGTTCGTGGTCGGCTACGGCATGGACGTGGCGCATTCCTACCGCCAGCTGCCGTTCGTCGGCGTTGTCGCCCACAACGATTCCGAGCCCGATCTATTCGGGGGAACCTGACGGTCCATGGCCCGCATTCTCCTTACGGACGATGAAGAAACGGTCCGCGGCTTCCTCAAGCGCGGCCTCGAGATCGATGGCCACCATGTCACGACGGCGGTGGACGGTGCCGACGCCCTCGACCGTCTCACCGAGGCTGGAGGCGCGTTCGACCTCCTCCTCACCGACATCCGCATGCCGATCATGGACGGCATCGCCCTGGCGCTCGCCGCCAAGCGCGACTACCCCGACCTGACAATCTTGTTGATGACCGGCTTCGCCGATCAGCGCGAGCGCGCCAAGGGCCTGCAGGCGATCGTCGCCGACGTCTTGACGAAGCCGTTCTCCCTGGCCGATCTGCGTGCCACGGTGGCGCGCGTCCTTGGCGGGCAGACGAGGATCTGAGCCGCCCCGGGGCGACAACGCGGATGCGCCGGCGTACGGAGGGTTCATGCCGAAGCCGTGGTCGAAACGCAGCCTTGCCGTGCAGGCTACCGGCCGCATCGACCCGCTGACGCGGGCGATCGTTCCGCCCATCCATCTGACCACCACCTATCAGCGCGACGAGGACAACGCTTATTCCTCGGGCTACGCCTACGGCCGCCCCGACAACGCAACGG
>DASQLE010000047.1:0-2160 GCA_035630175.1 Beijerinckiaceae bacterium | reverse complement strand
CGCGACTCGGTATCGACGGCCATGTTTTACAACCTTTACAAGACTTACCTAGCTCGAAATGCGGCTTTGACAAGTCGACATCTTTCGCAAGCGCGAAGGCTAGCAAACTTCCGTTTGACAGCGTTAAAGGAATGAGAGGCTAGGCCGCTGCCGCAACGCACAAGATATGATCGGGCCGGGCTTTGTCACAAATGTGCATTTTTGAGTGCACGAACAGGAGCCCTTGATGACCACCTTCCATGATCTCGTCCCCAGCGCGCCGGCCGATCGCTTTGACGGCATCGAGCGGCCCTATGGTCCGGACGACGTGCTTCGCCTGCGTGGCTCCGTGACGGTGGCGCAAACGCTCGCCGAGCGCGGCGCCAACCGCCTGTGGCAGCTGCTGCGCGAGCGCCCTTACGTTCCTTCGCTCGGCGCCATGACCGGCAACCAGGCCATGCAGATCGTCAGGGCGGGGGTCGAGGCGATTTATCTCTCCGGGTGGCAGGTGGCCGCGGACTCGAACACGGCCGGCGCGGTTTATCCCGATCAGTCGCTCTATCCGGCCAATTCCGGCCCCGAGCTGTGCCGGCGCATCAACCGCGCCCTGCAACGCGCCGACCAGATCGAGCATGCCGAGGGCGGCGCGCGGCGCGACTGGTTCGCACCGATCGTGGCCGATGCGGAGGCTGGCTTCGGCGGCCCGCTCAACGCCTTCGAGTTGATGAAGTCCTTCATCGAGGCTGGCGTCGCCGGGGTGCATTACGAGGATCAGCTCGCGTCCGAGAAGAAATGCGGCCATCTCGGCGGCAAGGTGCTGATCCCGACCTCGGCGCACGAGCGCAACCTCACCGCCGCCCGCCTCGCCGCCGACGTCATGGGCGTGCCGAGCGTCATCGTCGCCCGCACCGATGCCGAATCGGCCCGCCTGATCACCTCCGATGTGGACGAGCGCGACCGGCCCTTCATCGAGCCCGACTCGCGCACGCCCGAGGGCTTTTATCGTCTTAAGGACGGCACAGGCCTCGACCATTGCATCGCGCGCGGTCTCGCCTACGCTCGCTACGCGGACCTTCTTTGGTGGGAGACGTCGCATCCCAACCTCGAGGACGCGCGCATCTTCGCCGAGGCGGTGCACCGGCAATTTCCCGGGAAGATGCTCGCCTATAACTGCTCGCCGTCCTTCAACTGGAAGAAGAAGCTCGACGAGGCCACCATTGCCCGGTTCCAGCGCGAGCTCGGCGCGATGGGCTACAAGTTCCAGTTCGTCACCCTGGCCGGCTTCCACCAGCTCAATTACGGCATGTTCGAGCTGGCGCGCGGCTACCGCGAGCGCGGCATGGCCGCCTACTCGGAATTCCAGGCGGACGAGTTCGCGGCCGAGACGCACGGCTACACGGCGACGCGCCACCAGCGCGAGGTCGGCACCGGCTATTTCGACCAGGTCTCGCTCGTCATCACCGGCGGTCGCTCCTCGACGACTGCCATGGGCGACTCGACCGAGACCGCCCAGTTCCAACCAGCTCCCCAGCTCGTCGCCGCGGAATAAGCGGCGGCTCCACCTCTCATCTGAAGGAGAAGCACCATGTCCCACCTGTCCACCACGCGCCCGGCCGCCCCGCGGTTCTGGGTCATCGGCGGGGAATACACCTGCCTCGAGTTCGAGCAGCTGGTCGAAGGCAGCGAGAAGGTCGCCGGCCCGTTCTTCCACAAGAGCGCCGCGGAAGCGGTGTGGCGCCGCCTGTCGGAGGCCGACCGCTCCCGGGCGCAGGTGCGTTACGCCATCGTCACCGAGCGCGGCCACGCCGCCTGAGCACCGCGCGCGCCGTGTTACGGCGCGGAGCGTGACACGTCATCCTCGGGCCGAGCGGAGCGTAGACCCGAGGATCTCAGGACGAGAATGGCGTCGGCGTGTCGGCACAAGGTCCTCGGATCCGCTGGCCCGAGGACGACGGTTATGGCGCGACCCGTGTACGGGCGCGGCACGCGGATGACGCTTCCGAGCCGTTATCCTCGCCGAAGCGATAGCGAAGAGCTCAAGGGTCTCGGGAGCCGCATGGCGTCGGCGAGGCCTGAGGTCCGGGCTCGCTGGCCGCAACCTGAGGATGACGCTTCCCGCGCCGTCATCCTCGCCGGAAGCGACAGCAAGAGTCGAGGATCTCTCGGGACGAGAATGGCGTC
>DASQLE010000046.1:0-2185 GCA_035630175.1 Beijerinckiaceae bacterium | reverse complement strand
GATGACGCGGCTGACGAGCCGCCGCGCCACGGTCCCGAGCGGGCTCGCGTAAAAGGCGCGCAGATCGGTGACGTCGACGCTCACGATGCGATCCTAGAGCACGGTGCGGAAAAGGAGGAGGCGCATCGTGCCCAACTGTTTGATATCGATCACGTACACGCGTCGCAATCGAACCCGGTCGGGACGCGCCGTGATCTCGGCGCCATCAATGCGGCGGCCCCGACACCGGCGCAAGCGCTGCCTGCCGACGTGGTTTCCGAAGCCTCCCGAGCGTGATAGGCACTGACCGGAGCCAACAGGCACCTGCCGTCCGACAGTGAGGTTGCGATGCCGGCCGAAATCCGCGTCTTCCGTTGCCTAGACGACAATATCGGCGCCCTGATCCACGACCCGGAGACCGGCGCCTGCGCGGCCATCGATGCGCCCGAGGAGAAACCGATCGTGGCGGCGCTCGCCGAGGCCGGCTGGCGCCTCAGCGATATCCTCGTCACCCATCGCCATGCCGATCACGTGCAGGGCATCGAGGCTCTCAAGGCGCGGTTCGGCTGCCGCGTCGTCGCGCCGGCGAAAGCCGCCGGCGAGGTACCGGGCATGGACGAGACGGTGCGTGACGGCGATACCGTGCGGGTCGGCGGGCTGTCGGCCGTGGTGTGGGATACGCCCGGCCATTGCCGCGATCACATCGCCTATTGGTTCGCAGCCGACGGCGCGGTGTTCGCGGGCGACACGCTCTTCACGCTCGGCTGCGGCCGGGTGTCGGAATCGAGCTATGGCGAGATGTGGACGTCCCTGTCCCGGCTCGCCGCCCTACCGGACGCGGCGCGCGTCTATTCCGGCCATGACTACACGATCGCCAACGCGCGCTTCGCCCTCGCCGCCGATCCGGACAACGCCGCTCTCAAGGCGCGCGCCGCCGAGGCTGAGCGTGCCAAGGCGGAGGGGCGGTTCCTGATCCCCTCGACGATCGGCGCGGAGAAGGCGACGAACCCGTTCCTGCGTGCGGGCGAGCCGGCGGTGGCGCGGTCCGCGGGCCAGGAGGGGCGGGATCCGGCGGCGGTGTTCCAGGCCCTGCGGGAGTGGAAGAACCGGTTCTGAGGGCGCGCATGCCTGATCCGGCCTTCATCCAGACCCTTGAGATGCGGCTCGTCAATGCCTGGCCGGCGCTCGAGACGCAGATCGTGGACGGCTGGATCGTGCGCTTCGCGCAAGGGTATTCGAAGCGCGCGAACTCGGCCTCGCCCCTGGTCGCGGGCGCGTCCCTCGATGAGGCCGCCATCGATCAGATCGTGCGGCAATTCGCGATGCACGGCTTGCCTCCGACCTTCCGCCTGACCGGATTGCAGGCCGCCGACGTCGACGCCCGGCTCGCGGCGCGCGGCCTCGGCGAGGCCGAGCCGACCTGCGCGATGACGGCGACGCTGACCGAGCCCGAAGACCCGGAGGTGGGCCTCGAGCCGGCCGTGACAATCGAGGCGAAGCCGAAGGGTCGCTGGCTCAAGGACGTGGCCGCCGCTTACGGCGGCGACAAGGCTGATCATGCCAAGCTCACGGCGATCGTGGAACGCATCCGCCAGGCGACCGGCTTCGCCACCCTGAACATCGACGACGAGCCGGCCGCTTGGGGGCTCGCCGTGCTGGAGCGCGGCTTCGTCGGGCTTTTCGATATCGTCGTCGCGCCGGACCTCAGGGGCCTCGGGCTCGGCAAGCAGGTCGTTTGCGCGCTCATGGGCTGGGCCCGCGAAGCCGGTGCGGACCAGGCCTATCTCCTGGTCCGCGAAGAGAACGAGGCGGCGCGCGACCTCTACCGCGGCCTCGGTTTCGTCGATGCCTACCGCTACACCCACCGGGTCAGCGCCGCACGGTCGTGAGCACGGACGCGGCCAGAGCTCCGGCTACGATCAGCGCGCAGGCGACGCCAAGCGCGAGCGTCGGTTCAGCATAGCCGGCGAGGACGAGAAACAGCGTCGACAGGACCGGCGCCGCGTAGGAGCCGACCCCGAGCAGGCGGATGTCGCCGCGCTTGACGCCGATATCCCAGAGGAAAAAGGCGGCGCCGACCGGCCCAAGCCCGAGGGCTGCGACAGCGGCCCATTCGGTCGCCGTTTCCGGCCAGACGGTCGTCTCAAGGCAAGATGGCAGACGAGACTAAGGGCGGCCGTGGCGAGGCAGAAGCCCGCAACCGCAT
>DASQLE010000045.1:0-2703 GCA_035630175.1 Beijerinckiaceae bacterium | reverse complement strand
TTCCTCATCCTGACGAGCTGGCTCGGCATCGCCTCCGTGTTCGTGGCCCTGATGATCGTCATGGTGCTGGGGATGATCCTGACCGCCCTATGGGGCTGGACGCTGGAGCGCGTCGCCTACCGGCCGCTGCGCGGCTCCTTCCGGCTGGCGCCGCTCATCTCCGCCATCGGCGTGTCGATCTTCCTCGCCAACCTGGTGCAGGTCGCGCAAGGCGCGCGCAACAAGCCGACGCCGCCGATGGTGCGGGAGGTGATCCCGCTGTTCGAGCGCAACGGCTATCTGGTGACCCTGTCCTACAAGCAGGTCATCATCATGATCGTCACCGCCTCGCTCCTGACCGTCTTCTGGTATGTCGTGCAGAAGACGGCGCTCGGGCGCGCGCAACGCGCCTGCGAGCAGGACCGCAAGATGGCCGCCCTTCTCGGCATCGACGTCGACCGCACCATCTCGCTGACCTTCGTCATCGGCGCCGCGCTGGCGGCCGTGGCCGGCACCATGTACCTCCTGTATTACGGCGTCATCAGCTTCGCCGACGGCTTCGTGCCGGGCATCAAGGCGTTCACGGCGGCGGTGCTCGGCGGCATCGGCTCGCTGCCCGGCGCCGTTCTCGGCGGCCTCATCATCGGCCTCGTCGAAACCCTATGGTCGGCCTACTTCTCGATCGCCTACAAGGACGTGGCCGCCTTCGCGATCCTCATCATCGTGCTCGTCTTCATGCCCTCCGGCATCCTCGGCCGGCCCGAGGTCGAGAAGGTCTAGGGATGGACGCCCGCGCCGCCGCCGTCTCTCCAGCCCGCGCCGCGACCGGCGTCAGCACCGACATCGTCGCGGCCGTGAAGGACGCCTCGCTGGCGGCCTTGATCACGCTCGGCCTCTGCATCCCGATCATGGCCTACCGCACGGAGGTGGGCGGGGGCGTCGATCTGATCCTGCGCCCGCGCTGGGGCCTCGTCGCCCTCCTGTGCGCCCTCGTTTTCGGCTTGCGGCTCGCCGTGCATGCGTTCGGGGCGCGCCGGCGCATCGCCACGGCGCGGCCGCAGGCGCTGGCGACGCATCCGGAAGACCTCAGCCTGTTCCAGCGCGCCGGCAAGCTCGGACTGCCGCTGTTCCTCGGCATCGCCCTGACCTTCCCGATCATCGCCTATCTCGCTACCGGCGGCCTCAGCGAGTCGCGCTATTGGGTCGATCTCGGCATCCTCATCCTCGCTTACGTGATGCTCGGCTGGGGCCTCAACATCGTCGTCGGCCTCGCCGGGCTCCTCGACCTCGGCTACGTCGCCTTCTACGCGGTCGGCGCCTACACCTACGCCCTGCTCGCCACCACCTTCGGACTGTCGTTCTGGATCTGCCTGCCGCTCGCCGGCACCTTCGCCGCCTTCTGGGGCATCCTGCTCGGTTTCCCGGTGCTGCGCCTGCGCGGCGATTACCTCGCCATCGTCACCCTCGCCTTCGGCGAGATCATCCGCCTCGTGCTCATCAATTGGGTCGACCTGACCAACGGCGGCGCCGGCATCTCGTCGATCCCGCGCGTGACCTTCTTCGGCATCCCGTTCAACGCCGACGAGGGCGGCTTTGCGAGCGTCTTCGGGCTCGAATTCAACGCCATGCACCGGATCGTCTTCCTCTACTACCTCATCCTGGTGCTGGCGCTGATCACCAACTTCGTCACCTTGAGGCTGCGCAAGCTCCCGGTCGGGCGCGCCTGGGAGGCGCTGCGCGAGGACGAGATCGCCTGCCGGTCGCTCGGCATCAACACGACCAACACCAAGCTCACCGCCTTCGCCATCGGCGCCATGTTCGGCGGCTTCGCGGGGTCGTTCTTCGCCGTGCGACAGGGCTTCGTCTCGCCCGAGAGCTTCACCTTCCTGGAATCGGCGATCATCCTGGCGATCGTCGTGCTCGGCGGCATGGGCTCGCAATTCGGCGTCGCCATCGCGGCCGTCGTCCTCATCGGCGGGCCGGAGCTCTTGCGCAACCTCGGCTTCATGCGCGCCGTCTTCGGCGAGGGCTTCGACCCGAACGAATACCGCCTCCTCATCTTCGGCCTCGGCATGGTCGCCATGATGGTGTGGCGCCCGCGCGGGCTGATCGCCCAGCGCGAGCCCTCGGTGGTGCTCAAGGAGCGCAAGGCCATCTCCAGCGCGCTCGTCAAGGAAGGGCACGGCTGATGGCCGGGCGCGCCGACCCGATCCTCACGGTCGAGCATCTGACCATGCGCTTCGGCGGCCTCGTCGCCGTCAACGACCTGTCGTTCGCGGCCGGCCGCGGCGACATCACCGCCATCATCGGCCCGAACGGCGCCGGCAAGACCACCGTCTTCAACTGCATCACCGGCTTCTACAAGCCGTCCGAGGGCCGCATCGCCCTCGTCCATCCCGCCGCCGACCCGGCCGCGGAGGTCACCGCCGTCACGCGCTCGGAAGGCGGCACGCTGGCGGGCCGGCAGGCGTTCCTGCTCGAGCGCCTGCCCGGCCACCGCATCGCCTGGAAAGCGCGCGTGGCGCGCACCTTCCAGAACATCCGCCTGTTCTCCGGCATGACGGTGCTCGAGAACCTCCTCGTGGCGCAGCACAACCCGCTGATGATCGCCTCCGGCTTCACATTCCTCGGCGTTCTCGGCCTCGGCGGCTACGGGCGCGCCGAGCGCGCCGCCATCGACAAGGCGACCGGCTGGCTCGAGACGATCGGCCTTACCGACCGTGC
>DASQLE010000044.1:0-5137 GCA_035630175.1 Beijerinckiaceae bacterium | reverse complement strand
GGCGGCGCCGGGACCTCCGCCGCGCGCGGGCGCGGCGGGCGGTCGTCCTGGGGCCGATGGGAGACCTGGCGCCCGCCGGCCTCATCCGGCTTGCGGAACGGACGCTCGCTGCGGATGCGCGGCTTGTCGTCGCCGGAGCGGGATTTGTCGCCGCCAAAGCGCGGCTTGTCGCCGCCAAAGCGGGATTTGTCGCCGCCAAAGCGCGGCTTGCGGAACGGCCGCTCGCTGTCGTTGCGCGGCGCGCGGTCCCCATCGCCGCCTTTGCCCCGGAACGGCTTGCCGCCGCTTTTGCGGAACGGGCGATCGCCCCCTCTCGGCGGCGAGCCCCGCTGGTCCGGGCGTCCGCGCGGGGGGCGGCGCCCGTTGTCATTCCCGTCGTTGTCGGCCATGGGGTGCTGATAGCAGAGTGCGGCAAGCGAGGCGAGACGTGGACTCCACCGGCTCGGGCCAATTCGACGCGCCGAGCGGCGGCAAGGCGGACGCGATGGCGCTGGCGCTCGCCGAGGCGCGCGCCGCGGCGGCGGCGGGCGAGGTGCCGGTCGGCGCCGTCGTGGTCAAGGACGGCGCTGTCATCGCCGCGGCCCGCAACCGTCCGCGCGAGCTCAAGGACCCGACCGCCCATGCCGAGATGCTCGCCATCCGCCGCGCTTGCGCGGCGCTCGGCGACGAGCGCCTCGCCGGCTGCGATCTCTACGTCACCCTCGAGCCTTGCGCCATGTGCGCGGCGGCGATCTCGTTCGCGCGCATCCGGCGGCTTTACTTCGGCGCCGCCGATCCGAAGGGCGGCGCCGTCGAGCACGGCCCGCGCTTCTTCACCCAGCCGACCTGCCACCACGCGCCCGACATCTATGGCGGCCTCGCCGAGAGCGAGGCGGCGATGCTCTTGAAGGCGTTCTTCGCCGAGCGCCGCTAACCTCGGCCTCTCCCTCCCGGGGAGAGGCCGAAGCGCGGTCACGAACGCAGGAAGGCCTGGAGCGCGGCGAGAACGCCGGCCGGATCCTCCTCGGCGACGAAGTGGCCGGTATTAACCCGCGCCTCGCGGATGTCCGGCGCGAAGCTGCGCCGCCACACCGCCGGCGGTGTCTCGGTCGCGCCGCCGCGCGCGAGATAGTCGCTCCACACGATCAGCGTCGGGCAGGTGAGGGTGCGATGCAGGGCGAGGTCGGCTGCGTCCTGTTCCGCGTCGACGCCCGCTCCGGCGCGGTAATCCTCGCAGAAGGCGTGGATGCGGCTCGGCTCGTTGCAGCTTTGCCGGTAGGCGGCGAGGGCGCGCGGGTCGAACGCGCCGAGCGTGCCGTCCTTCGACCATTTCGCCAGGAGGCCGTCGAAATAGGCGAGGGGATCGCGGCCGATCTCCCGTTCCGGCTCGGGCGCGGGCCGGGCGAGGAACGGCCAATGCGGCGCCACGGCTTCGCCGGCGCGGATCTTCTCCCACATGGTCGCCGTCGGCAGGATGTCGAGGAGGGCGAGGCGCTCGACGCGGCCCGGCCCGTCGAGCGCCAGTCGGTAGCCGACGCGCGCGCCGCGATCATGGCCGATGACGGCGAAGCGCACGTGCCCGAGCGATTCCATCACGGCGATCACGTCCCGTCCCATCTCGCGCTTGGAATAGACGGCGTGCGCGGCATCGCCCACGGGTGCCGAGGACCAGCCGTAGCCGCGTAGGTCCATGCACACGACCGCGTGCGTTTCGGCGAGCGCCGGCGCGATGCGGTGCCAGCAGGCATGGGTTTGCGGAAAGCCGTGCAGCAGAACGAGCGGCGGCCCCTCGCCGCGGCTGCGCGCGAAGATGCGCCCCGCATCGGTATCGATCCAATGCGACTCGAAGCCGGGAAAGAGATCGCCTGTATCGGTCATGATCCAAAGCTCCTGCCGGACCGACGCGGAAGGTCAGGCCGGCCGGCGTTGCACCGCGCGCCAGCCGATGTCGCGGCGGTAAAATCCGTCGGCCCAATCGATCCGGGCGACGGCCTCGTAGGCGCGCCTCTGCGCTTCGGCGATCGTCTTGCCCGTTGCCGTGACGCTGAGGACGCGCCCGCCATCGGCGACGAGACGGCTGCCATCCTGCCGCGTTCCGGCCTGGAAGACGAGCACGTCCTCCAGGGCCTCGGCCTCTGCGATGCCGCGGATCTCGGAGCCGCGCGCGACAGCGCCGGGATAACCCTGTGCGGCCATGACCACGGTCAGCGCCGCATCGTCCCACCAGCGCACGTCGAAGCTTCTCAAGACCCCGTCGCAGGCGGCCAGCAGCGCGGCGACGAGATCGCTCTTCATGCGTGGCATCAGCACCTGGCATTCGGGGTCGCCGAAGCGGACGTTGTATTCGATCAGCTTCGGTCCGTCCGCGGTGATCATCAGCCCTGCATACAGGATGCCGACAAAAGGCGTGCCGCGCGCGCCCATGCCCGCGAGCGTCGGCTCGACGATCTCGCGCATGACGCGCGCCTCGACGTCGCGCGTCAGAACAGGCGCGGGCGAATAGGCGCCCATGCCGCCGGTATTCGGTCCCCGGTCGCCGTCGAAGGCGCGCTTGTGGTCCTGCGCCGTGCCGAGCGGGATGGCGGTCGTGCCGTCGCACAGGGCGAAGAAGCTCGCCTCCTCGCCGATGAGGCATTCTTCGATGACGAGTTCGGCGCCTGCCGCCCCGATCGAGCCTCCGAGCATGGCGTCGATGGCCGCCTCGGCTTCGGCGACGCTCGCCGCCACGACGACGCCCTTGCCGGCGGCGAGGCCGTCCGCCTTGACGACGATCGGCGCGCCCCGCTCGCGCACATGAGCCTTGGCGGCGTCCGCCTCGCGGAAGCGCGCGAAAGCGGCGGTCGGGATGCTGAACTCGGCGCAGAGCTCCTTGGTGAAGGCCTTCGAGCCTTCGAGCTGTGCGGCCGCCCGGCGCGGCCCGAACGCCTTGATGCCGGCGGCGGCGAGGTCGTCGACAAGGCCGGCCACCAGCGGCGCCTCGGGGCCGACCACCACGAGACCGATCGCCTCCGCCCGGCAGAAGGCGGCGATCGCGGCGTGGTCGCCGGGATCGAGGGCGACGTTGGTCCCGCATTGCGCCGTGCCGGGATTGCCCGTCGCGATGAAGAGCCGGTCGCATAGGGAGCTGCCGGCGATCTTCCAGGCGAGCGCGTGCTCGCGCCCGCCCGCGCCGATGAGAAGGATGTCCACTGGCCTGTCCCGCTTTCCCGCCCGGCTTTAGAGGCTCGGCGCAGGTCCTTCAACAGGGCGAAGCGGCGGCGTTTTGCGTCGTCGTGCCCGGGGGATTAGGGTCCGGCCATGATTCCGCAAGCGAACCCCTCGAACGCGCCCGAATGGTCGGTGTCGGAGCTCGCCGGCGCGCTCAAGCGCACGCTCGAGGACGCCTTCGGCTACGTGCGTCTCCGGGCGGAGATTTCCGGCTACCGCGGGCCGCACGGCTCCGGCCATGCCTATTTCGGCCTGAAGGACGAGGGCGCCTGCATCGATGCGGTGATCTGGAAGACGACCTTCAACCGGCTGCGCCTCAAGCCGCAGGAAGGCCTCGAGGTCGTCGTCACCGGGCGCATCACGACCTTTCCCGGCAAGTCCAAATACCAGATCGTCATCGACACGCTCGAGCCGGCCGGGATCGGCGCGCTCATGGCGCTGCTCGAGGAACGGCGCCGCAAGCTCACCGCCGAGGGCCTGTTCGCGCTCGAGCGGAAGCGCAAGCTGCCTTATCTGCCGCGGGTCGTCGGCATCGTCACCTCGCCGACCGGGGCCGTCATCCGCGACATCCTGCACCGGCTCGCCGACCGCTTCCCGCGCCGCGTGCTGGTCTGGCCGGCGCGCGTGCAGGGCGAGACCTCGGCCGAGGAGGTGGCCGCAGCGATCCGCGGCTTCAATGCCCTCGAACCGGGCGGGCCGATCCCGCGCCCGGACGTGCTCATCGTGGCGCGCGGCGGCGGATCCCTCGAGGATCTGTGGAGCTTCAACGAGGAGGTCGTTGTGCGGGCGGCGGCGGAGAGCGCCATCCCGCTCGTCGCCGCCATCGGACACGAGACCGACTGGACGCTGATCGACCTCGCCGCCGACATGCGCGCGCCGACCCCGACCGGCGCCGCCGAGATGGCGGTGCCGGTCCGTTCCGAACTCGTCGCCACAATCGGCGACCTCGCCCGCCGTCACGGCGAGAGCCTCCTGCGCGGCCTGGAGCGGCGCCGGGCGGAGCTGCGCTCCGCCGCGCGCGCCCTGCCGAGCCCGGAAGCGCTTCTCGCGGCCAAGCGGCAACGGCTCGATCTCGCGGCGGCGCGGCTCAAGCCCGCCCTTGCCCGCAACGCCCGCGACCATCACCGGCAGTTCGATCGGGCGTGCCAGAGCCTGCTCCGCTTCTCGCCGGCCGCGCGGGTCGCGGCGGCGCGGAGCCGCTACGAGCGCGCCGGCGAGCAGCTTCGCCCGAGCTTCGGCCGCCTCGTCCGGCGACACGGCGAGCGGGTCGCGGGCTTCTCGGAGCGGCTGCGCGCCAGCCGCGACGCTCTCATGCGGGCCGAGCGGGTGCGCGTCTCCCGCGACCGGGAGCGGCTTGCCGGCCTGTCGGAGCGAAGCCGCCGCGCCGTTGGGCGCTGCGTCGAACGGCGAGCCGAGCGCATCGCCGCTCTTCAGACGCTTCTGGGCAGCCTCGGTTACAAGGCGGTGCTGGCGCGCGGCTACGCGCTCGTGCGCGACGATGCCGGCCGTCCGCTGCGCAGCGCCGCCACCGTCGCGCCGGGGCAGGCGCTCGCCATCGAATTCGCCGACGGCTCGATCAAGGCGAACGCCGAGGGAGCCGACAAGGGCGGCGTCGAGCCGGCGAAGCAAAAGCGCAAGGGAGCCGAGGCGCTGCAAGACTCGCTGTTCGAGAGATGATCCCTCAGCGCTTGCCTAATTTATAGGCAAAACGAGAGCGCTGCGAAGAGTGCCGCTTCTTTCATCAACCATTAACAGTCACGTCCGATTGTGGCGGCGCAATCCACAGGTGGTCGATGTCGATTCGGATCAAGCTTCTGGCGTTGATGGGCGTGCTGGGCGCCCTCCTTATTGCCTTGAGTTCCTGGCAGGCGATGGATGCTTGGGTCCAAGCGCGCACGGGCGCGCGTGCCGCCGAGGTCACGCAGATTGTCGATGAGCTGGTGACGGCCGC
>DASQLE010000043.1:0-8157 GCA_035630175.1 Beijerinckiaceae bacterium | reverse complement strand
GACGAAGACCGCGATGGGCACGCCCCAGGCGCGCTGGCGCGACACCACCCAGTCAGGCCGGTTTTCGATCATGCCGGTGATGCGGTTCTCCCCGGCGGCCGGCACCCACTGCACGGTCTTGATGGCCGCAAGCGCGCGGCCGCGCAGGGTGTCCTGCGGCGGCGCCTCGTTGCTCGGCCACATCACCGTGCCGAGGGGGCCATCGGCCTCTCCCGCCGCGCCCGTCATCCTCGGGCTTGTCCCGAGGATCTCAGGACGAGAAGGCGCCTTATCCTGGCCGGGGTCCTCGGGTCTCGCTCCGCTCGCCCTAGGACGCTCACCTCCGGTGAGCGGCTTGTCCATGGCGATGAACCATTGCGGCGTGTTGCGGAACAGGAGCGGCGCCTTGGAGCGCCACGAATGCGGGTATTGGTGCTTCAAGCGTCCGCGCGCGACGAGAGCGCCGACGGCGGCGAGCGCCTTGACCACCGCCTCGTTGGCCCGTCCGTCGCGGCCCTTGTCGTCGAAGATGCGCTCCCCGGCGAAGAGCGGGATGTCGGGGTAATAAGAGGAATCCTCCGCAACCGTGTGCGGCACTTCCCCGGTGCCACAGGCCTCGAAGGCGGCGCGGTATTTGACGAAGGTGTTGTAGTCGTCGGCGCCGTGCCCGGGGGCGGTGTGGACGAAGCCGGTGCCGGTGTCGTCGGTGACGTAGTCGGCCTGCAGGACGGGAACGTCGAAATCCCAATAGCCGTTGCCGCCGGCGATGCCGCGGAAGGGATGCGCGCAGCGCGCGATCATGACGGGCAGCACGTCCTTGACCCGCTCAAAGGCGCTCACGCGCGCGGCGGCGAAGACCTCGCCGGCGAGCTTGTCGGCGAGGACGTAGCGCTCGCCCGCCCGCGCCCAGTTGTCGGCGGGCGCCTCGGTGACGCGATAAAGGCCGTAGGCGATGTCGGACCCGAAGGCGACGGCGCGGTTGGCCGGGATCGTCCACGGCGTCGTCGTCCAGATCAGCACCGAGGCGCCATCGAGGTCGCCGTCGAGCGTGTCGATGATCGGGAACTTGACCCAGATCGTCGTCGAGGTCTTCTCGTGGTATTCGACCTCGGCTTCGGCGAGCGCCGTCTTCTCCACGGACGACCACATGACCGGCTTCGAGCCGCGGTAAAGCTGGTCGGTCATCGCGAAACTCATGATCTCGCGGGCGATCTGCGCCTCCGCCGCGAAGGCCATGGTCGAATACGGATGCTGCCAGTCGCCTTCGACGCCAAGGCGCTTGAACTCCTCGCGCTGCACGTCGATCCATTGCTCGGCGAAGGCGCGGCACTCGCGGCGGAACTCGATGATCGGCACCGCGTCCTTGTCCTTGCCGCGAGCCCGATAGGCCTCCTCGATCTTCCACTCGATCGGCAGGCCGCGGCAGTCCCAGCCGGGCACGTAGTTCGAATCCTGGCCGAGCATGCCCTGCGAGCGCACGACGAGGTCCTTGAGGATTTTGTTGAGGGCGTGTCCGATATGGATGTTGCCGTTGGCGTAGGGCGGGCCGTCGTGCAGGACGAAGCGCGGCCGCCCCTGCCCGGCCTCGCGCAGCCGCCGGTACAGGTCCATGCGGTCCCAGCGCGCCAGGAGCAGCGGCTCGCGCTGCGGCAGCCCGGCGCGCATCGGGAACTCCGTCTGCGGCAGGAACAGCGTCTCGGAATAATCCCGCGCCGGCTGGGCGGCGTCCCGGGCGGGCTTGGTCTTAGCGGTCTTCACGTCGGACATGGTGCGGGCTGTAACAGCGTCGCGCACGCGAATAAAGCGCGGCACAACAACCCCCTCCCCTTCAGCGGGAGAAGGCGGTCTCGGGCGAAGCCCGAGCCGGGAGAGGGGAAGTCCGCTTTCGGCACTCGCCCCTTTCCCGTCATTCGCTGGCGCGAAGGACACCCTCCCCCCTAAAAGGGAGAGAGTTTAAGGGCCGATCATGGAGGGCAGCCCGTCGCCGGCGGCGAGGATACGCCGCGCTTCCGCCGCATCGTCTCGCATGCGCGCGACGAGCGCCTCGGCGGTGACGAAGCGCTCCTCGCCCCGGATCCAATCGACGAACTCGACCTGCAGGGCGGCCCCGTAGAGATCGCCGTGGTTGCCGAACAGGTGGACCTCCAGCAGCGGGGCGCCGTTGTCGAAGGTGGGACGGCGGCCGAAGCTCGCGACGCCGTCACGGACGCCGCCGCCCGGCACGGCGGCGCGGACCGCGTAGATGCCGTGCCGCAGGGCAAAGTCCTCGCCGAGGGCGAGATTGGCGGTCGGGAAGCCGAGCGCGCGGCCGCGCTTGTCGCCGTGCCGGACCTCCCCCGCAACGAACCAGCGGTAGCCGAGCAGGCGGTTGGCGAGACGGGCCTCGCCGCGCTCGAGGGCGGAGCGGACGGCGCTCGACGAGACGGCCTCGCCGTCCAGCGAAACGGCCGCGACGGTCTCGCAAAGGAGCCCTTCGCGCCGGCACAGCTCGGCGAGGATCGCCGGCGTGCCCTCCCGGCCGCGGCCGAAATGAAAATCGTGCCCGACCACGACGCCGCTGGCGCCGAGCTCGCCGGCGACGAGGCCGCTCACGAAAGCCTCGGCGCTGGTGCCGGCCAGCGCCCGATCGAAGCGGCGCACGAAGACGCCGTCGACGCCGAGCTTCTCCAGGATGGCGAGCTTGACGGGTTCCGGCGTCAGCCGGAACATGGGCTTGTCGGGCGCGAAGAACTTGCGCGGATGCGGCTCGAAGGTGAGCACGGCGCTCGGCGCCCCTTCCGCCTGCGCCAGGACGATGGCCCGGTCGACAAGCTTCTGATGGCCGAGATGGAGCCCGTCGAAATTGCCGATGGCGACGATGGCGCCCCTGAGCGCGGCGGGGGCCGGGTCGTCGCGGGCGACCGTGAAGGGACGCGTCGCCGCGCCGGGCTGCTGAGGGAGGGACATGAAGCTGGCGTGGGGCGGAGCGTCGGAAGGCCGGGGCGCGGAACCTGTCCAAAACCGCCATCAGGGTCAAGCGTAGCCACGCGTCGCCGTCGGAGCGGACGCGCCGCCGCGCAGCAAGACTTCCTTAAGGCTGAGGGCGGCGGGCGGGCCGATTAACGGCTCCGAAACCCGGAGCGGATAAGGTCTCGCTTCGGGATCGTCTGCACAGACCGTCCCGACCCGCGACTTTGGCCGCCCAGGACGGGCGGCGCCTTATTTGGAGCAGGCAGCATGGCCCTCGACCTGTCGATGCCCATCCTCGTCGTCGACGACTACCAGACGATGGTGCGCATCATCCGCAACCTCCTGAAGCAGCTCGGCTTCGAGGACGTCGACGATGCCTCCGACGGCACCACGGCGCTCGCCAAGCTGAAGGAGAAGCGCTACGGCCTCGTCATCTCCGATTGGAACATGGAGCCGATGACCGGCTACGAGCTGCTCCGCCACGTGCGCGCCAACGAGAACCTGCGCGCCACGCCCTTCATCATGGTGACGGCGGAGTCGAAGACCGAGAACGTGATCGCGGCCAAGAAGGCCGGCGTCAACAACTACATCGTCAAGCCGTTCAACGCCCAGACCCTGAAGACCAAGATCGAAGCCGTCTGCGGCGCCTGAAGCAGCAAGCGATCCAAAAAAACCAACAACGAGATCGACGATGGCCAGTGCAGCAGCGAGATTGCCGCGCGCAAGCGCCCCCGTGCGCGGCGTGGCTCTAGTGCCGGACCCGAAGCCCGCCGACACCGACATCCAGGTGGTCGTGCGCGAGCTGGCGGCGGTGGCCGATTATATCGGCCACATGAAGCAGGAGATCGCGGCGCTGAAGCCGAACGAGCTCACCCAGGAGCGCATCCCGACGGCCAACGACGAGCTCGGCAGCGTCATCCAGGCGACCGCTTCGGCAACGCACACCATCATGGAAGCGGCCGAGGAGATCCTCGGCGCCGGCGGCCTGTCCGACCGCGAGTATCGCGAGCTCGTCGAGACGCGCGTCCTCGCCATCTTCGAGGCCTGCTCGTTCCAGGACATCACGGGGCAGCGCATCGCCAAGGTGCTCGAGGCGTTCGGCCATGTCGAGAAGCGGCTCAACCGCTTCGCCAAGGCCGTGAAGGTGAACGACACGGCAGACGGTCCCGACCCGGAGGAAGCCCTGCGCCAAGCACGCCGCGAGGTGCTCCTGCTCAACGGGCCGCAGAACGAGGAAGTCGCCATCAAGCAGGACGACATCGACGCCCTGTTCGACTAAAGCGCCTGTCCCGAACGATCAGACGCAGGCAAAGCTCTCCTCATCAAGCCGCAACGCCCTCGTAGCAAGCCCTGGCCCTACGCGGCACGGTCGCTCCCGCTTGCGGCGCAGCACGCGTCGGCGCCGTCGGCCTGTCGCTCGCGCCCCGCTGCGGCCGGGACCTCGTATTCGTCGTGCAGCCGCACCCAGCTCATGATGCCGCTCTCGTTGCGGCCCTTGGGCGCGAGATCGAGCCAGTTGAAGGCGCCGGCGAGCAGCTCGGTGCCGCGCGCGTAGGCCGAATAGGTGTGGAAGATGTCGCCGGCCTTGTTCTTGTAGAACACGCTGACGCCGTGCAGATCCTCGGCGGCGTAGGACGTCGTCCCGTAATTGTAGCCGACATCGCCGCTGGCGACCTGCTCGGGCGTGAACGAGACGCAGAAATCGTAGTTGAAGTCGTTGGCGAATGACGACAGCCACGGGAAGCGCCAGCCCATGCGCCGCTTGACGGCCTCGATCTCAGCGAGAGGCGCCCGCGAGACGGCGGCGAACGAGAGATCGGCATGCTCGAAATGCCGGCGCGCGTCATCGACATGGTCGGACAACAGGGCGCAGCCGTCGCAGATATGGTCCGATCCGGGCGCCAGCATGAAGTGGTAGACGACGAGCTGGCTGCGTCCGTCGAACAGCTCGGCGCGATCGGACCGTGCGGCCCCTCGAACACATAGCGCTCCTCGACTTTGGTCCATGGCAGCGCGCGCCGCTCCGCACGCATCTTGTCGAGGTGCCGGGTAGCTTCCTTCTCCGAGGTCAAAAGCGCCTTGCGGGCGATCAGCCATTCCTTGCGGGATACGACGCGGTGGTCTCCGATGCTCGGCTCGCTGACGGTCTCTGTCATGTCTTTCTCCTTTCGCGCAGATATCTTGCCGGCCACGCTCAGCGCGCCGTCCGCAGCATCGGGACGATCGGCGGCGATGACCCCTCCTGGATCGTGGCCATGATCACGAAACCGTGGCGTTCATAGAGGGGGATGTTGGCCGGGTTGCTCGATTCCAGATAGGCCGGGGCATGCTGGTCGTCACATTGCCGAAGTGCGTGGCGCAGCAGCGCCGAACCGTGCCCTTTGTGCTGATGGACCGGATCGACCCCGATCAGCGGCAGATGCCAATGCGGCTCGCTCGGATGATAGCTGCCCATCTGCTCGAGCACGGCGGACATCTCCGCCTGCCGCTCGGCCGGCACCGTCTCCTGCAGGATCGCCGCGAGCGTGTCCTCGTCCGGGCCGATGCCGGGAGGCAGCCATAGGGCCGCGCCCGCGAAGCCGTCGACCTGGTGCGCCGTGCCTGCCGCGAAGGCGCGTCCGCCGAACGCCCGCGCGACCGACGGGAAATGCGTGAGGTAGTCGCGTGGATCGGGGTAGCTCCAGCGGGCCGCCGGATCGGACGCGAAGGCGAGAACGATGGCCGCAACCGCCTGCTCCGCCTGCGACGGCATCACGGCGGCCACCGTCGGCTGCGCAGGTTGCTGCCTTACTTCCTTCATTGTCGCTCCTTCGTCAGAACCACATGCGTGACGCTCGGCGAGGGCACGTGCTCGGTGCAGCGATAGCCGAGGTTGGGCGCATCGATGCCGGCGAGAAGATGCTCGCCGGAGCCGAGGAGGACGGGCGCGATGGCAAGGTGCATCTCGTCGACAAGCCCTGCCTGCAGATATTGCCGGATCGTCGCGACGCCGCCGCCGAGCGCCACGTCCCGGCCTGCCGCGGCGTCCGACGCTCGCTCGAGCGCGGCGTGAATGCCGTCCGCGACGAAATGGAAGCTGGTGCCGCCGTCCATCGTCACCGACGCGCGGGGATGGTGCGTGAGCACGAAGACCGGCGCATGGAACGGCGGATCCCCGCCCCACCATCCCGTCCAAGCATCGTCCGGCCAGGGGCCGCGCACGGGGCCGAACATGTTCCGCCCCATGATCCAGGCGCCGATATTGACGCGGCTGCGCGCGGCGAAGTCGTCATCGACGCCGGTCGCGCCGCCTTCCATGCCGTGCGCTTGCCGGAAGGTGCGCGTGGCGAAGGCCCAGTCGTGCAGCTTGCCGCCGCCGACGCCGAGCGGGTCCTGCCGGCTTTGGCTCGGGCCGGCGCCGTAGCCGTCGAGCGACAGCGCGAAGCCGTGGACGCGGAGCTTGGTCATGATCGCCTCAACCGTAACGGCAGGTCGTCCAGAGCTGGCGGTGGTGAGCACGCGGAAGCGAACTGCTTACGGTTTGAGATCGACTGCCGCCTTGTCACTGCCATCCATGTAGAACGGCACCGAGACATGCTCATGCGCGACAAGCCAACGGCCGCTGATCTTGCGGAAGCCGACGGTCGCCCGGACCCAAACGTCGGTGTGCTCGCCGTCGGTCCTTTTTCCGGTGATTCGATTCAAGCAGTGGCTGAAGGCCACGTTTTCACCGACGGTAATGCTGAGCTGGTGCGTCTCGTGACCAATCGGGCCATCGAAGCTCGGAAACCACGCCTCGAAACCTTTCCGATGAGCTTCGGTCCCGCGGACTTGCAACGGAGGTGCCAGGTCGAACGCCACAAAGTCCGGCGTGTAGGCCGCCATCACCGCGTTGATGTCCTTGGACCGAAGCGCCTTTGCCCATTCATCGATCACCTGACGGATGAGGCGCTCATCGGTGGCCGTTTCCGTGGTCGCCATATCCATTGCCTCCGTGATCCTGTCCTCAGCTCGCCGGCGTCGTGACGACCATCCACGACACGCCGAAGCGGTCGGAGACGACGCCGAAGCGCGGCGAGAAGAAGGTCTTGCCGATCGGCATTTCCACCTTGCCGCCCTCGCCGAGCGCGTTGAACAGGCGGTCGGCCTCGGCCTCGCTCGTCACGTCGAGCGCCAGGGAGACGCCTTTGAATTCCGGTGTTCCCGTGCCCATGCCGTCCGACACCATGACGAGGGTCTCGCCGATGCGCAGGCTCGCGTGCATGATCTTGTCGTCGAGGCCGGGCGCGATGACGTCGGGTCCCGGCTTGTCCGGGTTCTCCTTAAAGCGCATCAGCTCGAGAACCTCGGCGCCGAGCGTCTTCTTATAGAAGCCGATCGCTTCCTCGCAGCGGCCTCTGAAGAACATGTAGGGCTGCACTTTCATCGCTTTGTCTCCCGTTCCACAATTCGCCGCATCATTCGTTTCGCGCGGTGGTCACAGGGTGAGCAGAACCTTGAAGCCGCCCCAGAACATGCGCATGCCGTCGAACGGCATCGTTTTCGGATCCATCTTGATGCGCGGGTCGCTCATGACCGCGGCATTGACGCGGTCGCGCTGCTCGCGCGTCTCGTAGACGATCCACGAGAACACGACGACCTCGTCATCCTTGAGGTCCACCGCCTGCGGGAACGACGTGACCTTGCCGGGCTTCACGTCGTCGGCGACGCATTCGACATAGGCGAGCGCGCCGTGCTCTTTCCAAAGGCTGCCCATCGTCTCCGACATTTTCTTGTAGGCGTCGATGTTGCCCTTCGGCACGGGAAGGACGAAGCCGTCGACATACTTTCCGGTCATATCCATGATGCACTCCTTTACGCTTGCAGCGTTTCAACGTGCGCGCATCGCGCGCACTCTATTGCGCAGCCGCCGCCTCCAGCGCCGCGACATCGATCTTGACCATCTTCATCATGGCCTCCATGGCGCGCTTGGCCTTCTCGGGATCAGGGTCGGCAAGCAGCTCGGGCAGACGCTTCGGCACGATCTGCCAGGATAGGCCATACTTGTCCTTGAGCCAGCCGCACTGCACCGGCTTGCCGCCGCTGCCCGTCAGCGCCGACCAGTAGCGGTCGACTTCCGTCTGGTCCTTGCAACTGACGGACAGCGATAGGGCGTCGTTGAATTTGTCGTGCGGGCCGCCGTTCAGCGCCTGGTAGTCTTGCCCGGCGAGTTTGAACTGAACCACGAGGACCGAGCCGGCCTTCGGGCCG
>DASQLE010000042.1:0-7494 GCA_035630175.1 Beijerinckiaceae bacterium | reverse complement strand
GCCCCTCGGGCTTCGCACCTCAGGATGAGCGGGGCATGAACAATGTCCGACTGATCTATCCCATCAATCATGGAGTCGCCGCTCATGAAGGTCGCCTACGTGTTCGCCACCGCGAACGCCTCGACGTACAAGCTCGCCACCATGATCCTGCCGCAGCTCGAGGCCGGCATGCACGGCGCCAAGGTGATCGGCATGATGTTCTTCGACGACAACATCTTCGCCTTGCGCAAAGGCGACCAGATCGGCGAGCGCCTGGCGCGGGTCGCCAAGGAGCACAACATCCTGCTGATGGTGTGCGACCAATGCGCTGTCCGCCGCAACCTCGCCGAGGGCACCTTCGAGCAATGCGGCACCGGCTCGGTCAAGGCCAAGGGTTTCGTCGACGGCGTCGTGGCCGGCTGCTTCCCGCAGCTCTACGGCGCGCTCGGCGGCAATCCGCCGGACCAAGTCATTACGCTCTGAACTCCGTCACGCTCCGAACATCGACACCCTCTGAACCTCATCGCGCAACCGGCCGACAAGGCTCATCCCGCCGCCGCCTCGATGGCATCCATGTCGTCGTCCGAGAGGCCGAAATGGTGGCCGATCTCATGGATGAGGACGTGGCTGACGAGGTGGCCGAGGGTCTCCTCGTGCTCGGCCCAATAATCAAGAAGCGGCCGGCGGTACAGCCAGATCATGTTCGGGAACTGGCCGGTTTGCAGGCTGGCGCCGCCTTGCGCGAGGCCGATGCCGCGGAACAGGCCGAGCAGGTCGAAGGGGCTGTCGAGCCCCATCTCGCGCAACGTCTCGTCGTCGGGAAAATCCTCGACCCGCACGGCGACCCCGTCGCATAGACGGCGAAAGCCCTCCGGGAGACGGGCGAAGGCGGCGTCGGCGAGGCGTTCGAGCTCGGCCAGCGACGGAGCCGTCGCCGTCGACCAATCGGCCACGGCGCTCACCACAGACGGAGCTGCGCGCCGAGCCAGTAGCCGAGCACGACGACGCCGATCAGCGACAAGGCGCGGCCGATGCGCCGTCCCCAGATCTCGACGGGATCGGTTCCGCCGCCCGCATCGCCGACCGCGTCGGCGCCGGCGAAATGGTCGCCGAGGCGCCGACCGACGCGCGCCAGGGACGAGGTGCCGATCGTCTCGGATTCGCGCGCCACCCGCTCCAGCGCCTCCCGCGACTGCTTCTCGCGCTCCCTTTCGTCCACGCTCAGCCTCCGTTCTCGTTAACCAGCCTAGCGGAAAGAAGGCCGAATGCCAGCGCCGCCGCGCGTGACGAGGGAACGGCGTCGCCGGCGTGGCGTTGACGCCCGACAACTGTCTAAGGAGACGAGAAAACCATGCGTCACGTGTTGAAATTCGCCGGTCTCGCCGCTGTCCTGTGCCTGAGCGCCGTCGCCGTTCCCGGTACGGCGTCGGCTCAGGGCTTCAGCGTCCGGATCGGCCCCGACCGGGACCGGGTGGTCGAACGCCGCGTTTACCGTGAGCCGCGCGTCATCGAGCGCCGCATCATCCGTCCGGAGCGGACCGTCTGCACGGTGCGCATCAATCGCTTCGGCGAGCGGGTCCGGACCTGCCGCACGCGCTGACCCATCCTGTCTCGACGGAAAGCCCGCGGCCTTCGCCGCGGGCCTTTTGCTGCGCGCATTGTGGTGGCCGTGACGTGTGCTCCGGAGCACCGCGGCGCGGCGCCGTTCTCCGCATAACCGTTCTCAAGCACGGCAATGAACCGGCTCGAACCAGGGACCTTCCGGAGAAACGGTCATGTTCAAGAAGTTCACCACCATCAGCCTCGCCGCCTTCGCCTCGCTCGGCGCCACCGCCATGAGCGTCGAATCCGCCTCGGCGACATCCATCCACTTCGGCTTCGGCCATCGTGGCCATCACTGGAATCACGGGCATCACTGGAGGCCGCATTACGGCTGGGGCTACAGGGCTCCCATCTACGTGAGCGCACCCCTCGCGCGGCCCTGCTACTTCGTCCGCCGCGGCGGCGGGCTCTTCAAGGTCTGCCCGGCCCCGATCTACTACTGAACAACGCTTTATCCGATCCAAGCGGCCGCCCGGCTCCGGGCGGCCGTTTCTTATCAGCTCGAGGCGCAGCGCTGCTGCGGCGCGTTGCCCGGAACGTCTCGAAGGCACGTGGAGCAGGCCGCGTCATTCGAAGCTGATCTTGTTGCTGCAATCGGCGCGCTTCATGTGCTCGCGAGCACTGCGGCACTCAGACGTTCTGCGCACAACTGCTGCTCAAGCACGGCAATGATCCGGCTCGATCAGGGGACGATCGGAGAAACGGCCATGTCCAAGCAGTTCACCAGCATCAGCCTCGCCACCGTTGCGACCCTCGGCGCGTTCGCGATGAGCGTCGAATCCGCTTCGGCGATTCCGCGCCCAACGTCCTCGATACCCATCAGCCACGGCTTCGGCCGGCCGGCCAGCCCGGGCCCCGGCTCGATCAAGCACGTTCACGTGCATCGGCATGCGCATTGGGGCCACCGCTACCGTCGAGGCATCTATGCGGCGCCGATCTATGTGAATTACGCCCGGCCCTGCTACTTCGTGCGCCGCCCGGCGGGACTCTTCAAGGTCTGCCCCGTTTACTAGGCAGCAACCTATAACCGAGAACGCGGCCGCCCGATGGGCGGCCGTTTCGTTTTCAGCCGAAGGTGCGGATATCGACGAAGCGCCCGGCAATGGCCGCCGCCGCGGCCATGGCCGGCGAGACGAGGTGGGTGCGGCCCTTGAAGCCCTGGCGGCCTTCGAAGTTGCGGTTGGAGGTCGAGGCGCAGCGCTCCTGCGGGGCGAGCCGGTCGGGATTCATGGCGAGGCACATGGAGCAGCCAGGCTCGCGCCATTCGAAACCGGCCGCGACGAAGATCTTGTCGAGCCCCTCGGCCTCGGCCTGCATCTTGACGATGCCCGATCCCGGCACGATGAGCGCGTTGACGTCCGGGTGGACGTGGCGGCCCTCGACCACCTTGGCGACGGCGCGCAGATCCTCGATGCGCCCGTTGGTGCAGGAGCCGATGAAGACGCGGTTCAGCGTGATGTCGGTGATCCGGGTGCCGGGCTCGAGGCCCATATAGGCGAGGGCGCGCTGCTTCGAGGCGCGCTTGTTGTCGTCGGCGATCGTCGCCGGGTCCGGCACGACGCCGTTGACCGAGACCACGTCCTCCGGGCTCGTGCCCCAGCTGACGATCGGCGGCAGGTTGGCGGCGTCGAGGCGGACCTCCTTGTCGAAATGCGCCCCCTCGTCGGAGCGCAGGGTGTCCCAGAAGCGCCTCGCCTCGTCCCAAGCGGGGCCCTTCGGCGCCTTCGGCTTGTCCTTCAGATAGGCGTAGGTCTTCTCGTCGGGCGCGATGATGCCGGCGCGGGCGCCGCCCTCGATCGACATGTTGCAGACCGTCATGCGGCCTTCCATGGACAGCGCCCGGATCGCCTCGCCGGCATATTCGAGCACGTGGCCGGTGCCGCCGGCGGTGCCGATCTCGCCGATGATGGCGAGGATGATGTCCTTGGCGGTGACGCCGGCCGGCAAGATGCCGTCGACGCTCACGCGCATGTTCTTGGCCTTGCCCTGGATCAGCGTCTGCGTCGCCAAGACGTGCTCGACCTCGGAGGTGCCGATGCCGTGCGCCAACGCCCCGAAGGCGCCGTGCGTCGAGGTGTGGCTGTCGCCGCACACGATGGTGGTGCCCGGCAGGGTGAAGCCCTGCTCCGGGCCGATGATGTGGACGATGCCCTGGCGGCGGTCGAACTCGTCGTAATATTCGAGGCCAAAATCGCGGGCGTTCTCGGCGAGCGCCTCGATCTGGGCGACGCTTTCCGGGTCCTCGTTGGGTTTCGAGCGGTCGGTGGTCGGGACGTTGTGATCGACGACCGCGAGGGTCTTCTCGGGGTGGCGCACCTTGCGGCCGCTCAGGCGCAGGCCCTCGAAGGCCTGCGGGCTCGTCACCTCGTGGACGAGGTGGCGGTCGATATAGAGGAGGCAGGTGCCGTCGGGCTGCCGGTCGACGACGTGGTCGTCCCAGATCTTGTCGTAGAGCGTGCGCGCCGTCATGGCCGGGTCATCCTGTCGATCGTTCCGGAGGTTGGGGCTTCTTTAGTCCCTTCGGCGCTCCAGGAAAAGTGCAGGGTGGTCCGCCCTGCCGGGGCGCGGCGCTATTCTCATCGAGGGCCGGCGCGGCTACGGTGGCGCCGCACAGGGCAGGATGCCGAAAAGCACGTCCTCGAACTTGATCCGAGGATGGAACCACACCCGGATCAAGTCCGGGTGCACGCTTTTCGGAAAGCCATCATGCTCAACCTATAGGAGTCGATCACGTTTATGCGTTTGACTGACTCAATCAAACGCATCGTGATCTAACCGCCGGAGTCCGCATGGTCCTCGTCCGCGCTTTCCCGTTCCTGGCGCTCGTCGTCCTCGCCTACAACGTGCTGCTGGTGTTCGGGGGCGCTTCGCCGGGCGCCGTCGCCGGCGAGGTGCGGCTCCCGTCCGGGGCCCTGTGGAGCATCACTACCGCCGACGTCCTGGTGATCGTGGCCTTCGCTCTCCTGGCCGTGGAGGTCGTCTCGGTCGGCAGCCGCAGCCGCCGCGTCGCCCGGATCAACAACGCCCTCTCGATCGTGGTCTTGCTCGTCTGCGTGGCGGAATTCGTGCTCGTGCCGGCCTGCGGTCGGCCGGAATTCCTGTTCATCACCCTGATGGCGCTGGTGGACGTGGTCGCCGGCTATACGGCGTCGACCCCTGCGGCGCGGCTCGTCCCCGCTGGCGACGACGAGGTGATCGGCGGCATTCGGTAACGACGAGGCCGGCGCAGCCGGCCTTCGACGAGCCGGCCTATTCGGCGGCGGCGGGCGTCGGGGTCTCGGCCGGGGCGGCGCTCTCGGCGGTGCGGGTGCGGTCCGAGCGCTCGGCGATACGGGCCGACTTGCCGCGGCGGTCGCGCAGATAATAGAGCTTCGCCCGGCGCACCTTGCCGCGGCGCACCACCTTGATCGAATCGATCATCGGCGAATGCAGCGGGAAGACGCGCTCGACGCCTTCTCCGTAGGAGATCTTGCGGACGGTGAAGCTCTCGTTGAGGCCGCCGCCGGAACGGGCGATGCACACGCCCTCGTAGGCCTGCACGCGGGTCCGCTCGCCTTCGACGACCTTGACATTGACTTGGAGGGTGTCGCCGGGCTGGAAATCCGGCACCTGCTTGCCGAGGCGGGCGATCTGCTCGCGATCGAGCTGCTCGATAATGTTCATGGAAAGCTCCTGCCGTAGCGCGGCCGGGACAGCCCCGCGAGGATTTCGGCATCCTGTTGTGAATTGCGCGCGGCTATACAGGAGAAGGCGGGGATTGTCGAGCAGATTACCCTTCCCCGTCTGCGGGGGGAGGGTTGAGGAGGTCCGGCCGTCGCTCCCGCGTCAGTCGCTCGGCCGCTTCGCGCCGCCAGCGGCGGATGGCGGCGTGATCGCCGCTCAGCAGCACCTCGGGGATGGCGCGGCCCTCCCAATCGCGCGGGCGCGTGTAATGCGGGTATTCGAGCAACCCCGCCTCGAAACTCTCCTCCGCCCCGGAGGCATCCTGGCCCATGACGCCGGGCAGCAGACGGATGCAGGCGTCGACCAGCGCCATGGCGGCGATCTCACCGCCCGACAGCACGTAATCGCCGATCGACACCTCCTCGAGCCCGCGGCCGGCGACGACGCGCTCGTCGACGCCCTCGAACCGCCCGCAGACCACGATCGCGCCCGGCCCGGCCGCGAGCGCGCGCACGCGCGCTTGGCGGAGGGGCGTCCCGCGCGGGCTGAGGAGCAGCTTCGGTCGCGTGTCGCCGGCGGGCGCCGCCGCATCGAGAGCGGCGGCCAGCACGTCGCAGCGCAGCACCATGCCCGGCCCGCCCCCGGCCGGCGTGTCGTCGACGGCGCGGTGCCGGCCGATGCCGTGGTCGCGGATGCTCTTCGTCTCCAGCGTCCATAGCCCACGTTCCAACGCACCGCCCGCAAGCGATATGCCGAGCGGCCCGGGAAACATCTCGGGATAGAGGGTCAGGATCGTGGCGTGCCAAGACATCGGGGAGACTAAGACCTGGGAAGAGATTATCGCGTGCTTGCGGGGATCCGAGCGTTCGCCTTCGACCCGATCAGAAAATACGTGTCCTGCGGTCCGACGCCCTTGATGTCGACGGGGCCGCGATAGGCGAAGTCGAAGGCGTCGGCAAGCCGCGCGCGCATCTCCGCCGAGACGTGAATGCGGCCGGCTTCGCCGGCATTCTCGAGCCGCGCGGCGAGGTTCACCGGATCGCCCCACACGTCGTAGGTGAACTTCTGCGTGCCGATGACGCCGGCCATGACCGGTCCGAGCGCGATGCCGATGCGCAGGGCGAGGTCGATGCCGAAGCGCTCCGCCGTGTCGTCGACCACGTCGCGCATGGCGAGCGCGAGGTGCGCCATCCGCATCGCGTGATCCGGGACCGCACCGGACAGGCCGCTTGCCGCCATGTAACAGTCGCCGATGGTCTTGATCTTCTCGACGCCGTGCACGGCGACGAGCGCATCGAAGCCGCGCACGAGATCGTTGAGCATGGTGACCGTCCCGTCCGCGCCGAGCCGGCGCGACAGGGCGACGAAGCCTTTGAGGTCGGCGAACAGGATGGACGCTTCCGGAATGCTGTCGGCGATCGGCTCGCCGGGCCGCGCCTTGAGCCGCTCGACGACGCCGTCGGGCAGGATGTTGCGCAGCACCGCCTCGGTCTCCGCCTCGGCGCGCGCCGCGACACGGAACGCGTAGTAGGACAAGGCGGCGATGACGCCGAACGCGGTGATTGCGGAGGATACGTAGAGCTGCGCAAGAAGGTCGGGCGCGACGATCAGCAACGCCCTCTCCGGCGGAAACAGGAACCACGCGGCGACGTGCAGGCCGAAGCAGAGCAGGATCACGGCGACGATCAGCGCCAAACGTTCGGCCCCGAAGATCACGAACGGAGCGGCGGCGCCGACTACCAGGTTGAGGTGGATGCCGGAGTCACGGCCGAGAACCGCGACGAGCGCGAACAGCGCCAGCGGCTCCGACACGACGATGAGCAAGCCGCCGGCGAGCTCGTGATGGCGATGCACGAACGGCACGCACAATCCGATCGCCGCGAGGCTCAGGTTGACGGCGACGATCGACCGGTAGGTGACGATGTCCTCGGCCGCGTAGATGAGCGCATAGATCGTGGAGAGGACCACGATCAGATAGGCCATGACGTTGAGGGTCTTGAGGCGTCGCCGCACCTTCGGCGGATACGCGTCGGTGCCGAGCGCGAGCAGCCGCTCCGCAACGCCCGGCCAGCGCCGGCGGCGCCGTCCGGTGAGATTGGTCAAGCCCGTTGCCGACATGCCTCAAGCCTTCGCTTGTTTCATGGTCGCGGATCGCCGGCCCAGGCACAACCCGGCGACGTCAGTCGAGCGTCAGCTTGAAGCCGACGTGGCTGGCCGCGAAGCCGAGGCTCTCGTAGAAGCGGTGCGCGT
>DASQLE010000041.1:0-4853 GCA_035630175.1 Beijerinckiaceae bacterium | reverse complement strand
GCCTGGTCGAGCGCGACCCGCATGATCTCCTCGGTGATGCCGGCGATCTTGATGTCCATCTGGAGGGAGGTGATCCCCTCCGACGTGCCGGCGACCTTGAAGTCCATGTCGCCGAGATGGTCCTCGTCGCCGAGGATGTCGGACAGCACGGCGAAACGTTCGCCTTCGAGGATCAGGCCCATGGCGATGCCGGCGACAGGACGGCGCAGCGGCACGCCCGCGTCCATCAGGGCGAGCGACGCGCCGCACACGGTCGCCATCGACGAGGAGCCGTTCGACTCGGTGATCTCCGACACGACGCGCAGGGTGTACGGGAACTCATGCGCCGGCGGCAGCATCGGGTGGATGGCGCGCCAAGCGAGCTTGCCGTGGCCGATCTCGCGGCGGCCGGGCGAGCCCATGCGGCCCGTCTCGCCTACCGAGTAGGGCGGGAAGTTGTAGTGCAGAAGGAAGGTCTCCTTGTACGTTCCCTCGAGGCTGTCGATGTATTGCTCGTCCTCGCCGGTGCCGAGCGTCGCCACCGCGAGCGCCTGCGTCTCGCCGCGGGTGAACAGGGCCGAGCCGTGCGCGCGCGGCAAGATGCCGGCCTCGGCCACGATCGGGCGCACCGTCTTGAGGTCGCGGCCGTCGATGCGCGCGCCGGTGTCGAGGATGTTCCAGCGCACGACCTTCGCCTGCGCGTCCTTGAACACCGACTTGACCTTCTCGGTGTCGAACTTCGGCGTGCCGTCGGCCGGGCACAGCTCGGCCATCACCTTGGCCTTTACGGCATCGACGGCGCCGTAACGCTCCTGCTTGAAGGTCTTCTTGTAGGCCTCGCGCAGGTCGGCTTCGGCGATCTTGAGGACGGCCGTCTCGACCTCGGACAGGTCGGCCGGCTGGTAGTCGCGCGGCTCCTTGGCGGCCTTCTCGGCGAGGCGGATGATGGCCTCGATGATCGGCTGGAAATGCTTGTGGCCGAACATGACAGCGCCGAGCATGACGTCCTCGGGCAGCTCCTTGGCCTCCGACTCGACCATCAGCACCGCGTCGGCCGTGCCGGCGACGACGAGGTCGAGGGACGACTGCTCCATTTCCTGAAGCGGCGGGTTGAGCTTGTACTGACCGCCGATATAGCCGACCCGGGCGGCGCCGATCGGGCCCATGAAGGGCACGCCGGAAAGGGTCAGGGCAGCGGAGGCCGCTACGATGCCGACGATGTCGGGATCGTTCTCGAGGTCGTGCGACAGCACCGTCACGACGACCTGCGTGTCGTTCTTGTAGCCTTCCGCGAACAGGGGGCGGATGGGGCGGTCGATGAGGCGGGAGGTGAGCGTCTCCTTCTCGGTCGGCCGGCCCTCGCGCTTGAAATAGCCGCCGGGGATGCGGCCGGCCGCGTAGGTGCGCTCCTGGTAATTGACCGTGAGCGGGAAGAAGTCGAAGCCGGGCTTCGGCTGCTTCTCGGAAACGACGGTGGCGAGAACGGTGGTCTCGCCGTAGGTGGCGACGACGGCGCCGTCGGCCTGGCGGGCCATCTTGCCCGTTTCGAGCACGAGCTTGCGCCCGGCCCAGATCAGCTCTTCACGTTGGATATCGAACATTTCGGTGGTCTTTCATGCATGCGGGCGGCGGCGCGATGCCATGAGCAAGACGGCGAGAGACTCCCTCTCCCCGGGAGGGAGAGGCCGAGTCGCGCCGAAGGCGCGATCGGGTGCGGGGGCGGCGCGAACATCTCCGGAGAGAGCGGCGCTGCCACCCTCACCCGGTCGCTGCGCGACCCGCCCTCCCCCATCGAGGGGAAGGTCGGAGCCCCTTGCGATCCTGCCATGGACATCGTGTCGTCCGCGGGTTGAGCGGCCGGCTCATACCTTCGTGCCGGCCGTCCGGGAGCCGCCCGAGCCCATGCTCCGGGCGGTGGTTCAGCTCAGCGACGGATGCCGAGCTTTTCGATGAGCGTGCGGTAGCGCGCCTCGTCCTTGCCTTTGAGATAATCGAGCAGCGAGCGGCGCTGCGAGACCATCTTCAGGAGGCCGCGCCGGGAATGGTTGTCCTTGACGTGGCTCTTGAAATGCTCGGTGAGGTTGTTGATGCGCTCGGTCAGGATGGCGACCTGCACCTCGGGGGAGCCGGTATCGCCTGACTTGTGGGCATGCTCGTTGATCAGCGCGGTCTTGCGCTCTGCCGTGATCGACATCGGGATCCTTCTTTCGTTGATTGTTCCGGGCGGCCCGTCAGGGGCAACGTCCGATTGGAGGCAGCCGGGCCGGGATGTCGTCCAGCGCGGTCGCGGCGATGCTCCTGGCCGGAATCCCTGCGCAGGGCTGGCGCACCATACACAAAACCGCGCCGAGAGCCAGCCCCGATCCCGGCGAAGCCCGAAGTCGTGGCCAAGCTGGGGCTGGGCCGGCTCGCCCGGGGAGCGCGACCGTGGCGTCGCGAACCGGACCATCTCCCCTCCCGCTCCGCGGGCGAGGTTCAGGCGCCCAAGTTGAACACCCGGTGCGGGACGAGCTCGCCCCGCTCGACGTCGCCGACGGCGACGAGGACGCCGCCGCAGGTGGCGTAGAGCTTGCCCCCCGGCGGCGCGTCGCGGCCGCGCAGGATGACCGGCTGCCCGCGCATGAGGCGGGCCGCGGCATCGCGCGAGATCGCCACCGAGGCGAGATCGCTCAAGGCGGCTTCGACCGGCTGGAGGATTCCCGCGAGCGCGTCGCCGGCGCCATTCCCGGCCGCCTCCAGGTCGCCGATGGTGGCGGCGCTCTCCTCGGCGAAGGGGCCGACGCGCGTCCGCCGCAGCGCCGCCACGTGGCCGAGGCAGCCGAGGGCGCGGCCGAGATCGCGCGCCAGCGCCCGCACATACGTGCCCTTGCCGCAATCGGCTTCGAGCACGCTGCGGTCGGCGTTGTGCGCGACGAGCTCGAGGCGATCGATCTGCACCGTGCGGGCGGCGAGCTCGGGCGCCTCGCCGTCTCGGGCCAGGTCGTAGGCGCGCTCGCCCTTGATCTTGATCGCCGAGAAGCGCGGCGGGATCTGCTCCACCGAACCCATGAAATGCGGCAGCAAGGCCTCGACCGCCGCCCGCTCCGGAGCCGTGTTGGTGGCGCTGACCGGGCGCCCTTCCGCATCGTCCGTGTCGGTCTCGACGCCCCACGCCACCGTGAAGACGTAGGATTTGCGCCCGTCCATGACGAAGGGCACCGTCTTGGTCGCCTCGCCGAGGGCGATCGGCAGGATGCCGGAGGCGAGCGGGTCGAGCGTGCCCGCATGCCCCGCTTTCTTGGCGTTGAGCGTGCGTTTCACCACCGCGACCGCATGCGTCGAGGTCATGCCGACCGGCTTGTCGAGCACGATCCAGCCGTGCACGTCGCGCTTCTTGGGGCGCGGCTCGCGAGGATGCCGGTCGGTTCCCTTAATGATGGCTTCGCCAGAAAGGCTCTTTTCTGAAACCACAATCAGCACTCCCCACGGGCTTCGGCACGATGCTTTGTCAACCTGAAGTCCTCGGTTATGCTGCGTTCAAAGAGAAACTCCGCTATCCAACGTCGATCGCAGAACAGCTTCCCCCCGTTTCCACCTCGCCCGCAAGTCACAACCAGTGGTCCGAGGAAGGTTGACGAGTGGCAAGCGAAACGGCTCGATTGCATGCGATTTAGAACTAGGCCGATAGCCGTGCCGGAAGGAAAATGTCTGTCGAGCAAACCAGGTGTGTCATTCCCATACGGATTGTGCATTGCAGAACGAAAGCTGTCCGCGACCTCTCCCGTATCCGTAAAGAATGAAATGACAGCATAGATTAGCTATAGGGCCAGCAGTATGCACCCAGCCCGAAATGCATCGAGAGCAAGTCGCTTCATTCTTCGTCGGTAGCATCGATATTTGCCGGTTTGGCGACGTCCCGCTTAACCTTTTCGCTCCGCAGCAGCGCATCGATGCGCGCGGCTTCGTCGAACGTTTCGTCGCGCAGAAAGCGCAGGTCGGGCGCGAATTTAAGGTTGACCCGCTGCGCCACCTCGGTGCGCAGCGCCTTGCGGTTGCGGGTCAGCGCCGCCAACACCGCGTCCTCGTCGCGGCCGCCGAGCGGCATCACGTAGGCGGTGGCGAGGCGCAGGTCCGGCGACATGCGCACCTCGGGGATGGTGACCACGTGCGCGGCGAGCACGTCGTCCTGGAGGTCGCCGCGGGCCAGCACCTCGGCGAGGGCGTGCCGGACGAGCTCGGCGACGCGCTGCTGGCGCTGCGAGGGGCCGGCGGTGGGATCGAAACGTTTGGGCATGAGTTCCTCCTTCTCCCAAGGGGAGAAGGTGTCGCCGAAGGCGACGGATGAGGGGAGAGCCCTAGCCGGAGAGGGCGCACCCCTCACCCCGGTCGCCGCCTCCGGCAGCGCTCGGCCCTCTCCCTTTGGGAGAGGGATTCAAAGCGTGCGCCGGACCTCCTCGACGCGGTAGCACTCGATGACGTCGCCGGCGCGCATGTCCTGGTAGCTCTCGAAAGCCATGCCGCATTCCTGGCCGGCCACCACCTCGCGCGCATCGTCCTTGAAGCGCTTGAGCTGCGACAGCTTGCCCTCGTGCACCACGACGTTGTCGCGGATCAGGCGCACGTTGGCGCCGCGTTGCACGACGCCGTCGAGCACCCGGCAGCCGGCGATCTTGCCGACCTTGGAGACGTTGAAGATCTCGAGGATCTGCGCCTCGCCGAGCCGCTCCTCGCGGAGCGTCGGGGCGAGCAGGCCGGACATGGCGTCCTTCACGTCGTCGACGAGGTTGTAGATGATGTTGTAGTAGCGGATCTCGATGCCGGCGCGCTCGGCCGCCTCGCGCGCTTCCTTGTGGGCGCGCACGTTGAAGCCGATGACGGCGGCGCCGGACGCCTCC
>DASQLE010000040.1:0-18666 GCA_035630175.1 Beijerinckiaceae bacterium | reverse complement strand
GCCGCCGGCAAAGACCGAGTAAGCGTCATTGTAGATCATAATGCCGTCAGGGCCCCAAAGCATCACGATGGGGACAGGCGAGTGGACGAGGATGCCGACTGCCGTTTTCAGACTCTGCGACCAATCCTCGATGGGACCGAGCGGCGTCGACGCCCAATCGTGGGCAGAGATCAGCTTGCCGAGCTCGCCGCCTTTGCCAAGGACGTCGCGAGCAGCTTTGGCGTGGTTCGTCGAGCGCACTCTTGTGGATATCGGCTTGTTCATGTTCTGAAGCGTTTTGGACACCTTGAGGCAAGGACTGCAGCGCCCATCATCATTCGGGCGGCTCAATCACGCAAAGGCCTACACGGCTTCACGCCCCGTCCACCCTCGCCTCGATGGCGTCCCAGATGGAAGCGGCGAGATCCGGTCCGCCGAGCGTCTTGATGGCGCGGATGCCCGTCGGCGAGGTGACGTTGATCTCGGTGAGGTTGCCGGCGATCACATCGATGCCGACGAAGACGAGGCCATGGCGCCTGAGCTCCGGGCCGATGGTCTCGCAAATCTCGCGTTCGCGCGCGGTGAGGTCCGTCGGTCGCGCGGCGCCGCCGCGCACCATGTTGGAGCGGATGTCGTTGGGCGCCGGCACCCGGTTGACCGCGCCGGCGGCAACGCCCTCGATCAGGATAATGCGCTTGTCGCCCTCGCTCACCTGCGGCAGGAAGCGCTGCACGACCCAGGGCTCCTTGAAGGCGCTCGCGAACAGGTCGTAGAGCGAGCCGAAATTGGGATCCTCGCGCGTCAGGCGCAGCACCGCCGCGCCGCCGTGCCCGTGCAGCGGCTTCATGACGATCTCGCCGAACTCCTCGCGGAAAGCCTCGATCTCGGCCTTGTCGCGCGTGATCAGGGTCGGTGGCATGAGATGCGGGAACATCGTCACGAACAGTTTCTCCGGCGCGTTGCGCACGCTGGTCGGGTCGTTGACGACCAGCGTCTGCGGATGGATGCGCTCGAGAAGATGCGTCGCCGTAATGTAGGCCATGTCGAAGGGCGGGTCCTGCCGCATCAGCACCACGTCGACACCGGCGAGGTCGGCGCGCTCCGGCGCGCCGAGGGTGAAGTGGTCGCCTTCCGCGTCTCGCACCTGCAGCGGCTCGACCATCGCGGTGACGCGGCCGTCGCGCATGGACAAGCGGTCCGGCGTGTAATGCAGCAGCCGGTGACCGCGCCTTTGCGCTTCGAGCAGGAGGGCGAAGGTGGAGTCGCCGGCGATACGGATGCGCTGGATCGGATCCATCTGGACCGCGACGGTGAGAGGCATGGGGCGGCTCCGTGGTGAGGGACGGCGACGCAATCCCTGTCCGGCTGAAGGGGGAAGGGCTAAAAGTCCAATTGGAACGCAGCGACGAGATGGCGAGGCCAGCGACGCGGCGCCACGAACACGGCGTCGGCCCGAAAGGTCTTGCCCGCCGCCCAGGTGTTGCGCGTCACCCAGGCGCGCGCGGCGCGGGAGAAGCGCTGGCGCTTCTGGGCCCCGATGGCGCCGAGCGCGTCGTCGAGAAGGCCGCGCGCCTTGACCTCGACGAAGGCGACCGTGTCGCCGCGCTTGACGATGAGATCGATCTCGCCGCCGGAGGCCGCATAGCGCCGCGCCAGGAGGCGGTAGCCCTTGAAGACGAGCAGCGCGAGCGCCACGCGCTCGGCCCAATGCCCGCGCAGGTAGGTGGCGCGCCGACGCTCGAGCGCGC
The DNA here is from genome assembly GCA_035630175.1 of Beijerinckiaceae bacterium. GTDB lineage: Bacteria > Pseudomonadota > Alphaproteobacteria > Rhizobiales > Beijerinckiaceae > JAJKJG01. The sequence goes on along the minus strand of DASQLE010000040.1, from coordinate 16,939 downwards.
TCCTCATGGCCGCTCCTTGGCGAGCGTCAAGGCTCGTGCATAGACCTCGCGCTTGGGACGGCCGGTCTCGTCGGCGACAAGGGCGGCCGCGTCCTTGATGGAATGGCGCTGCAGGGCCGCGTGCAGCCTCTCGTCGAGCGCCGCGTCGGCTTCCTCGCGGCGCGGTTCGCTCGCCTCGCCGATCACGACGACGATCTCGCCCTTGGGCGGCCCTTCCGCCGCGAACTGCGCGGCAAGCTCGGCGAGCGTGCCGCGCCGCACCGTCTCGAACAGCTTCGTCAGCTCGCGCGCGACGACCGCCTGACGCCCGCCGAGCACAGCGGCGGCATCGCCGAGCATCTCGGGGAGGCGATGCGGCGCCTCGAACAGCATAAGCGTGCCGGGGATGCCGGCCAGCTCGGCGAGCCGCGTCCGGCGAGCGGCGCTCTTCGGCGGCAAGAAGCCCTCGAAGAAGAAACGATCCGTCGGCAAGCCCGAGACGACGAGGGCGGTGAGGATCGCCGACGGACCGGGGATGGGCGTCACGGGCACGCCTTCGGCGATCGCCGCCTGAACGAGCTTGTAGCCGGGATCGGAGACGAGCGGCGTGCCGGCGTCGGACACGAGCGCCAGCGCCTGCCCCTCCTTGAGCCGGTGGATCATACGCTCGCGCACGGCCGCATTGGAATGCTCGTGATAGGCGACGAGCGGCGTCGTGATGCCGTAATGGGCGAGCAGGGTCTTGGTGACGCGCGTGTCCTCGGCGAGGACCGCGTCCGCGGCGGCGAGCACGCCGAGGCCCCGGAACGACACGTCCTTGAGGTTTCCGATCGGCGTCGCAACCACGTAGAGGCCCGGCGCCAGCGGCTCGGCCTCGGCCGCGAGGCCGAAAGCCGTGAAGACGCCGGCGCGGTGAGCGGGAGCCGATCTTTGGCGCGTGCGGGTGTCGATGCTGCGGGACATATACGCTCAAGGGTAGGGCTGCTCGGGGAAGCGGGTCCGCTCAGGCCCGCGCCGGTTGGCCAGGACGAATGGTGAAAAAAGCGTTTAAAAACATTGTTAACGTTTGTTTGCCATATTTTTCCGGGACGCTTACGGCGAAGAGAGTCGCGCAGGCGTCGCGCCAAGGCAAGCGCCGAGCGCGCATGAGGGGGGCGATCCGGTGCACTACGCGACACGCGTCCGGCGGGGGCTGACTGGCGTTTTCGCCGGCTGTCTCGCCCTGCCCCTGGCGGGCTGCTTCGGCAGCGGCAGCGGCCTCGACCTCGGCACGGCGGTGCCTCAGCCGACCGAGACGGCCGCGGTGGCGTCGGCCTCCGCATCGCCGACCATCGGCAACGGGCCCGTGCGGGTCGCCTTGCTCCTGCCGCTAACCGGCTCGAGCCAGGGCGCCGCGGCGGCGACCTCGCTCCGCAACGCGGCCGACATGGCCATGGCCGAGTTCCAGAACCCGGATCTGACGATCCTCGTCAAAGACGATCGCGGCACGCCGGACGGCGCCCGCGAGGCGACACGGGAGGCCATGGCGGAAGGCGCGGAGCTCGTCATAGGCCCCCTATTCGCCTCCTCCGTGCAAAGCGCCGGCCAGGTGGCGAGGCAGGCGGGCAAGCCGGTGATCGCCTTCTCGACCGACGCCGGCGTCGCCGCGAACGGCGTCTACCTGCTCAGCTTCCTGGCTCAGTCGGAGGTCGACCGCATCATCGATTATGCCGCCGCGCAGGGCCGGCGCTCGCTGGCCGCGCTCATCCCCGAGACGGTCTACGGCAATGTCGTCGAAGCGCAGCTGCGCGAGGCGGCCGCCCGGCGCAGCATCCGCGTCGTGGCCGTGGAGCGCTACCCGGCCGGGCAGCCGCAAGCCGCCATCGGCCGCATCGCGCCCCTCATCACGGGCGCCGCCCAGGCCGATGCCCTTTTCCTGCCCGATGGCGCCGACGGTCTCGTGGCGGTCGGGCAGGCGCTCGCCCAGGCCGGGTTCAACCCGCAACGGGTGAAGCCGCTCGGCACGGGGGTGTGGAACGACGGGCGCGTGTTCCAGGTGAAAGCCCTGCAGGGCGGCTGGTTCGCGGCCCCCGACGCCAGCGGCTTCGCCGGCTTCGCGGAGCGCTATCGCAGCCGCTTCGGCAGCGATCCGACGCGCGTCGCCACCTTGTCCTATGACGCCGTTTCGCTGGCCGCGGCGCTTGCCCGCACGCAAGGCTCGCAGCGCTTCTCCGAAACCGTCCTCACCAATCAATCAGGCTTCGCCGGCGCCGACGGCGTCTTCCGCTTCCGCCCCGACGGCACCAACGAGCGCGCGCTCGCCGTGCTCGAGGTGCGCGGCAGCGCCGCCGTGACGGTGAGTCCGGCCCCGAAGAACCTCGGGCAAGCGACGTAGCCACCTCCCCCTCGATGGGGGACGCGGGTGTTCCCGAGTTCCGCATCAGCCGCGCAAGTCGGGCAGGCCCGACTTGCGCGGGAGAGGCGTTCAAGCCGCCAAGTCCGCCACCACCGCGTCGAGCACCGGAAAGCCCTCGCGCGTGACCGCGAGACGGCGGCCGCGGCGGCGGGCGATCAGGCCCTCGCCGAGCAGATCCTGCACGCGCCGCTCGTCAAGGCTGCGGCCGGCAAACGCCGCGTAGCGATCCGCATCGACCCCTTCCTTGAGGCGGAGGCCCATGAGCAGGAACTCGTCGCCTTCCTCCCCCGTGCTGAGGAGGTCCTCGGTGACAAGGCCGTGCCCCTGCCCCTCGACGAGGGCGAGCCAGCTTTCCGGTCCCCTCTCGGTGACCGTGGCCACGCGTCCCGCAGCGGTGACCAGGCGGCCGTGCGCGCCCGGCCCGATCCCGGCATATTCGCCGTAACGCCAATAGAGCAGGTTGTGGCGCGACTCGGCGCCCGGCCGCGCGTGATTGGAAATCTCGTAAGCCGGCAGCCCGGCCGCCTCGCACACTTCCTGCGTGGTCTCGTAGAGGGCGCGGGCAGCATCGTCGTCCGGCACGGCGAGCTTGCCGGCGGCGCGCAGCCGCTCGAACGGCGTGCCCGGCTCGACCGTGAGCTGATAAAGGGACAAGTGCTCGGCGGCATGGCCGATGGCCGCCTTGAGCTCGTCGGCCCAGGCTCCCGGCGTCTGGCCCGGCCGCGCGTAGATGAGGTCGAAGGAGGTGCGCTCGAAGGCGGCGCGCGCGATTGCGACGGCGGCGAGCGCCTCCTCGGCCGAATGCATGCGGCCGAGAGCGCGCAGATCGGCGTCGTTCAAAGCCTGCACGCCGAGCGAGACGCGGTTGACGCCGGCGGCGCGAAAGCCGCGAAAGCGCTCCGCCTCGACGCTCGTCGGATTCGCCTCGAGCGTCACCTCGACGTCCGGCACGCTCGGCCAGGCGCCGGCGACGGCATCGAGCACGGCGCCGACGGTCGCCGGGTCCATGAGCGAGGGCGTGCCGCCGCCAAGGAAGATGCTGGTGACGGTGCGGCCGGGGGTCAGGCCCGCGACATGCGCGATCTCACGCCGGAAAGCCTTGATGAAGCGCGTCTGGTCGACCGGCGCGTGGCGGACGTGACTGTTGAAGTCGCAATACGGGCACTTGGCAAGGCAGAACGGCCAGTGGACGTAGACGCCGAACCCCGCGTCGCGCGTCGGATGATCGATCATGGTGGCCATGTGAGCCGGCGGGCCGAGTTTGGCAAGCGCCTGGAGGTAACCAAACCAGTCGGGACTTGGGTTCACGCCTGGCTCTCCCGGGCGGCGGGGGATAGGGTCCCGCCGGGTCCGGACACCTGACGCATGCGATCGTTCCACGGCGGCCCATCCGACCGGAAGGGCTACCACCACGGCAACCTCAAGGAGGCGCTGGTCGAGGCGGCGCGGCGCTTCATCGCCGAGCGCGGGCTCGGCGGCTTCACCCTGGTCGAGGCGGCGCGGCTCGCCGGCGTCACGCCGGCGGCGCTCTACCGCCATTTCAGCGGCCGCGACGCGCTCGTCAGCGAAGTGGCGGGGCGCGGCTTCACCCTGCTCGCCGAGCGGCTCGGCCGCGCCGTGCGCGGCGGCGGAACCGCGCTCGAGCGCTTCACCCGCATGGGCGAAGCCTATCTCGCCTTCGCCGAGGAGGAGCCGGGCTTCTACGCGGCCATGTTCGCGCCGCGCAGCTCCGAGGAGCAGGGTTTCAGGGTCTGGGGCCCGCCGCCGAGCGCCAAGGATGCACCGCGCCGGAGCGGCGCCTTCGCGCTGCTCACCGAGGCGCTGACGCGCACCTTTCCGGAGGGTTTTGGCGGCGTCGACCCGCGCTTCATCGCCCTCGAGGTCTGGGCGCTCTCGCATGGCATCGCCACGCTCGACGCCGCCGGCCAGTTGCCGAAAGGTGCGGGTCTGCCGGACAAATACGAGCTTCTCCGCGCCGGCGTCCTCGCCCTCGTGCAGGGCGCGCGCGCCGGCGCGAAGTGACCTGTCAGGAAGGGGATCCAGAAACACCGGCGCGCGTGAGATTGGATCCCTTCCCTCCGCTTCGCTCCGGCCAGGATGACACTCCCCGCCAACAACAAATAATTTTCGTATTGCCTTGAAAGCGGGGCGGCGGGCTTTCATGTTAACGCCGTTCACATCCCTGAGGAGACCTCGCATGTCCTATGCTTCCACCGCCGGCGCGACGTCCGGCGTCGTCGACAAGAGCTGCGCGTCGCCGCGGCGCGCCTGGGAGATCGCCGGCATCATCCTCGGCTTCGTCTTCGTCTGGCCGGTCGCTCTGGCCTACCTGGTCTGGAAGCTGGTCGGATATCCGATGCCGGCGGAGTGGCGGTCGACGCTCGAGCGCACCTTCGTGCGCCCCTTCGAGGGCTCGTTCCGCGCCGCGGCGCCGTTCGGCGGCACCGGCAACGCCGCCTTCGACGAGTATCGCCGCGACGAATTGCGGCGTCTCGAGGAAGAGCGCCGCCGGCTCGATGAGGAGGCGAAGGCCTTCGCCGCTTTCGTCGAAGAGCTGAAGCGGGCCAAGGACCGTGAGGAGTTCGACGCCTTCATGGCGCGGCGGCGCGGCGGCACGAGCGCCTGAACCCGATCGGCGCATGATCGACGTGATAAGCGGAGCGCAGCGACCCTGCGCTCCGTTTGCATTTGCCTAGTCGGGGCTGCTCAGCTGTTCCATGCGCCGCTGCAGGGACGCCTTATCGGCCTCGCACTGGCGAAGGCGGCGCATTAAGTCGAGGGAGACCGGCGCTGATTGCGGCCGCGGTTCGAGGAAGGCGACGCCAACCTCGTCGGCACGGCGCCAGATCACCTTGGCCCGATAGGTGCGCTCGTTCTTGTGCACCGACAGGTCGAATTCCTGCGGCACGGTGCTGGTTTCGCTGAATACCAGCTTGGCGCCCTCGGCCGAGATGTTGCGGACGAGGCAATCCATCACCGACATCCGCCGGTTGAAAGCGATCTGGCCGCCGAAATAGGTGCGCGTCCGGGTGGTTTTCCGCCGGTCCTGCATGGCGCGGGCTCCTCGTTCAAGGAAATCTAGCATTGCGGAGGCAGGGGGCGAGGAGAACAGCCGGTTAACGTAAAATCCGGAGCGGCCGGGGCGGGTTGGTTAACGGCGCCGCGGCAGGCAGGCGGCGGCGAGCCGGACGAAGGCGCGCGCCCGGTGCGAGAGCGCGTGGCCGTGGGCCCCGATCCAGTCGATGCCGTGCTTCTCCTCGGCCGCCATCTCGCCGAAGGTCGCCGCATAGCCGTCCGGCTGGAACATCGGGTCGTAGCCGAAACCCTCCTCGCCGCGCGGCGGCCACGTGAGGGTGCCGTGCACCCGCCCCTCGAACAGCTCCTCATGACCGTCGGGCCAAGCGAGAACGAGGGCCGAGACGAAATGCGCCCGGCGCTCGCCCGGCTCCGTGGCGCCGCGCCTCCGCAGCTCGTCCTCGACGCGGGTCATGGCGGCGGAAAAATCCTTGGCGGCGCCAGCCCAGCGGGCGGAGAACAGGCCGGGAGCCCCATCGAGGGCCTCGACGCAGAGGCCGGAATCGTCGGCGAAGCCCGGCAGCCCGGCCGCCTTCGCAGCCGCATGGGCCTTGAGGGCGGCGTTCTCGGCGAACATGGTGCCGGTCTCATCCGGCTCGGGCAGGCCGAGCTCGCCCGCCGAGACGGCCTCGACGCCGTACGGCGCCAGCAGCTCGCGCATCTCGCGCAGCTTGCCCGGATTATGCGTCGCGACGACCACCTTGCCGGTCAGGAGGCGGTGCATGAACTGCTCCCATTCCTCCCTTCGCGGGGAGGGATCACGCCACGGCCAGCTTCTGCAGCTCGACGAGACGGGTCACGCCGCCCTTGGCGAGGCGCAGCAGCGCCAGGAACTCGTCCTCGGAAAAGGGCTTGCCCTCGGCCGTGCCCTGCACCTCGACGAGACCGCCGGAGCCGGTGATGACGAAATTGGCGTCGGTCTCGGCTCCCGAGTCCTCGGCATAATCGAGGTCGAGCACCGGCGTGCCGGCATGAATGCCGCAGGAGATCGCCGCCACGTGCTCGCGCAAGGGATTGACCGAGATGATGGAGCGCGACTGCATCCAGCGGAAACAATCGTGCAGCGCGACCCAACCGCCGGTGATCGCGGCGGTGCGGGTGCCGCCGTCGGCCTGGATCACATCGCAGTCGACGACGATCTGGCGCTCGCCGATCGCCGGCAGGTTGCAGACGGCGCGGAGGCTGCGGCCGATCAGGCGCTGGATCTCCTGCGTCCGCCCCGACGGCTTGCCCGACGTGACCTCGCGGCGCGTGCGCTCATGGGTGGCGCGGGGGAGCATGGCGTATTCGGCCGTCACCCAGCCCTTGCCGCTGCCGCGCAGCCAAATGGGGCCGCGCTCCTCCAGCGAGGCGGTGCACAGCACCCGGGTGTCGCCGAAGGCGACGAGGCAGGAGCCCTCGGCGTAGCGGGCGACGCCGCGCTCGAGGCTGACCTTGCGCAACTCGTCGGAAGCGCGTTTCGAGGGCCGCATCCTGCGTTGGTCTCCGTTCAGATGGGCGGTCTTAATCATTGCCCCCGGATGCGGCAAGCGAAGGCTTGCGCCGGGGGCCCGGCCCCGACACATAATGAGGCCGCATCCCGGAGTTCCGCCCTGACCGCGTCCATGAATATCTCCCAATGACATCCCACCGATGAACGGGCCGCCCAAGGAAGCCGCTCCGCCGGATCAGGCCCGCGCCCTCGCGGAGCTGAACGAGCGCTCGCGCGAGATCTTCCGGCGCATCGTCGAGGGCTATCTGACGACCGGCGAGCCGGTCGGGTCGCGCAACATCGCCCGCATCCTGCCGATGGCCCTGTCGCCCGCCTCCGTGCGCAATGTCATGGCGGATCTGGAACATGCCGGGCTGATCTACGCGCCCCATACCAGCGCCGGGCGCCTGCCGACGGAGGTCGGCCTGCGCTTCTTCGTCGACGCGCTCCTCGAGATCGGCGATCTCGCCGTCGACGAGCGCGAGCGCATCGAGGCACAGGTCAGGGCCGCCGCCTCCGGCCACACCCTCGAGACGGCGCTGTCGCAGGCTTCCTCGCTCCTGTCCGGCCTGTCGCGCGGCGCCGGCGTCGTCGTCACGAGCAAGCAGAACGCGCGCCTCAAGCACGTGGAGTTCGTGCGCCTCGATCCGGCCCGCGCCCTCGTGGTGCTGGTGGCGGAGGACGGCTCGGTCGAGAACCGCCTCCTCGACCTGCCGGCCGGGCTGCCGCCTTCGGCGCTGGTTGAGGCCGGCAACTTCCTCAACGCTCGCATCCGCGGCCGCACCCTCGCCGAGATCAAGGGGGAGATCGAATCGCGCCGGGCGGAGATGGAGCGCCAGCTCGATGCGCTCACCGCCCGCCTCGTTGAAGCCGGCCTCGCCACCCCGGCGGGATCGGGCGAGGAGCGCCATCTCATCGTGCGCGGCCAGGCGAACCTCCTCGACGACCTCAAGGCCGCCGAGGACCTCGAACGCATCCGTCTCCTCTTCGCCGACCTCGAAACGCAGACCGACGTCATCGACCTGCTCACCCGGGCCGAGGGCGGCGAGGGCGTGCGCATCTTCATCGGCTCGGAGAACAAGCTGTTCTCGATGTCCGGCTCGTCGATGATCGCCGCGCCGTTCCGCGACCCGAGCCAGAAGATCGTCGGCGTCGTCGGCGTGATCGGCCCGACGCGGCTCAACTACGCGCGCGTCGTGCCCATGGTCGATTACACCGCCAAGGTGGTTTCGCGCATTCTCGAAAGCGGGCGGTGACCGCTACATCCGCTGCCTGAAGACGTCAGGGCCTTCGCCCGGCAGCCAGCAATCACCGATGCACGGACCACGCCGCGCTCTTGGCCGGTTCGACCGCTCCTTCAGGTCCAGCAGACGCGCCTCAAATTGGCGCAGGCGCTCCAGTGCCGCTTCGTCGCCGGCGCGCTGGCGCTTCGCTTCATCGAGGCGCGCCTCCATGTCTTGAAACCAGCGCGCCTCCGCTTTGTCGGCGTATGACTCAGGGTCAGGAACTTCAGTAAGCGATTTGTTCTCAAGGAGATCGGATAGAATTCCCCGGGGCCCGCTGTCGGCGGCGTGAGCCGCCGTCGCAGCCCACAAGGCGAAGATCAGAACGAGGAGGCGCATCGATCCCTGGCCGGCGAGACGCGCGAGCCTATATCCGGCCGGCAGAGGCGGCAACTCAGCCTCTGATCGTCACTCCCTCAGCGTCGTCGCGTAATAGGCGGCGAGGCGATCGATCTCGCGGTCGGTGAGCTTGCCGGCGACGTTGCGCATGCGTGTGTAGATGTCATTGCGGCGCCCGCCGCTCTTATAGGCGCGCAATTGCGCGGCGAGGTAGTCCCGGTTCTGCCGCGCCAGGGTCGGCGTCTCGATCGGTCCGCCGGCAGTCGGGCCGTGGCAGGAATTGCAGGCCGGCAGGCCGCGCGCCGGATCGCCCCGCTTGACGAGCTGCACGACGTCCGGGTCGCCAACCTCGGCGGTGGACGGATCGAGGGAGAGCCGGTTGGCGGCGGCGAAATGCGCGGCCACCTCGGTGATCTGCTTCTCGTCGAGCCCCTGCGCGAGCGGCGTCATGAGCTCGTGCACGCGGCTGCCGCTCTTGTAATCGTGCAGCTGCTTGTAGATGGCGACGGCTGACTGCCCGGCGAGGTTGGGATTGACGGGATCCGGCGCGATGCCGCGCTCGCCGTGGCAGGCGATGCAGGCCTGCGCCACTTCGGCGCCGGTCGGACCCGGCCGCGACAAGCTGCGCAACAGGTCCGTGCTCCAGGCGACGTCGGTGGTCGGCTCCGCCTTGGCCGCGCTGGTCGGCTGGCGCATGGTCGGCGATCCCGGCACGATGCCGACGGCACGGCAGATGGCGGTCCACGGATCGACGCCGGCCCCGTATCCCTGCACCACCGGCAGCACGATGAAGCCGAAGACGACCGAGAAGCCGAGGATGCCGACGATGAGGAGGCTGGCCCAGCGGCGCCAGGGGCGGTCGAGGGCTTCGAACTCGGCAGGCTGCATGATCACCCCCTGCCGTCGACCCGGTGCACGATGGCCTCGGGCGGGTTGATCCAGAAGAACTGGGCGATGGGATAGGCGTAGGCCGCGACCATGAGCACGAGCACCAGCACGTTCCACAGGGCGAAGCCGTTGAGGGCAGCAGGCACCCGCACCGGCGGGTGCACGGCCATCGCGTAGGCCGGCTGCAGGCGCGGGACCGGCACGGCGCGCTCGCGGTGGAACTCGATCAGGTTGCCGACGAACAGGAGCGCGCTGACGAGCAGGATGACGCCCCCGGCCAAGGAGACGATCACCCAAGGCCCCCATCCGGCGATGATCGGGTCGGCGTAGTTAAAGGTGGCGACGCGCCGCCATTGTCCCTGCAGGCCGAGATAGTGCCAGGGCAGGGTCATCACCATCATGCCGACGAACCACAGCCAGAGCTGCAGGCGCTGACGCGCCAGCGAAGCCGGCGAACGGCCGGTCAGGGTCGGCCAGACGGCGTAGGCGATGGCGAAATACATGATCACCACGGTGCCGCCGAAGATGAGATGGAAATGCGCCGTCACCCACGAGGTGTTGTGGACCATGGCGTTCATGCCGAAGCTCATGTTGATGAGCCCGCCGCCGCCGCCGAACCACAGCATGAAGAAGGCGAGGCCGGTGGCAAGCACCATCGGCCGGTCCCAGGGCAGCGCGGCGATCCAGCCGAACCATCCGCGCCCGCCGCGCAGGCGTCCGGCGATCTCCATCGAGGCCGTGATGGTGAAGACCGTGAGCAGCGTCGGCGCGGCGACGAGCGCCGTAAAACTCATCTGCAGGAACTTGAAGGCCATGGATTGCTGCGGATCCATGAACAGGTGGTGCATGCCGACCGGCAGGCTGTAGATGAGGAACAGGATAAAGGTGAGCCGCCCCATCGTGTCCGAGTAGAGCCGCCCGCCGGCGGCCTGCGGCGCCATGGTGTAGAAGGCGATATAGGCCGGGAAGAGCCAGAAATAGACGATCGCGTGCAGCGTCCACGAGAACAGCGTGCGCGACAGTCCGATATCGAGGGCGAGGTTCCAGCCGAAGGCCGCCGGGATGACCTGGAACAGGAGCTCGACGGCGACCCCGACGGTGGTCCACAGCCACATTACCGCATTGGCCACGGTCGCGAACATGGCGAGCGGCACCGGCACGCCCGGATTGTCGCGCTTGAAGCCGAGCATGGCGAGGATCATCAGCCCGCACCATAGCCACGACCCCACCACCACCAGCACGAGGCCGATGTAGAAATAGGGGCTCGCGGTGATCGGCGGATAGAAGGTGAACAGCACGGTCGCCGTGCCGCCCGCGATCGTCGCCGTCGTCATAGCGGCGCCGACGATGCCGAGGGCGAAGCCGGCCCAGGCGAGAATCGGATAGGGCAGCGGACGCTTGAGGGCGGTCTCGGCCACATAATAGCCGAAGCCCATCACCACGAAGGTGGTGAGCACGTAGGCCATGAACACGCCGTGCGCGGTCACGGACGTGAAGTAGTTGTGCGCCGTCAGGAACGGCGCCGGCAGCGGGCTCCGCGCCCACATCTGCCAGACGCCGAGCACGCAGGCGACCGCGAAGGCCGCGAAGCCAACCCAGAGATGGGCGAGCGTCAGGTTCCTAGCGTGCGTCACAGGTCGCCCTCCCCTCGGCGTCCGGCTTGAACTCGCCCTCCGGCACGACCCGCACATTCGCCCACATCTGGCTGTGGCCGAGACCGCAATATTCGTGGCACGGCATCAGGAGGTCGCCGGTCTTTGTGAAGACCGTGTGCACCTGGCTGACATAGCCCGGCACCACCATGGTGTTGACGTTGGTGCCCGTGACCAGGATGCCGTGGATGACGTCGGGGCTGGCGAAGCGCAGCGTCACCGGCCGGTTCGCCGGCACGACGAGGCATTGCGGCTGGAAGGCGAACTGGGTCGCGACGATGCGGCTCGTCACCTGCCCTTCCGGCGCGACGCTCGTGCCGAGATTGCCTTCCGTGAACTCGCCCGTGAGGTGGAGCGTCTTCGGGTCGATAGTCTCGATGTTGCTCGGCGGGTTGATGTGGTGGACGAGGCCCGCGTAGATGATCGCCAGCATGATGATCGTGACGACGCCCGTCACCAGGGCGGTCCACCTGAGCTCGGAGCGCAGGACGGCTTCTTCGTTGCCTGGCATGGCTCAGCTCACCATGCCGCGCGGCAGGAAGACGTAGGCGTAGATCAGGATCCAGGCGAGGAGCAGAAGCCCGACGGTCAAGCCGGACAGCGCCCAGGCGCCGCGGGGCACGTCGCGCATGACGCGCTCGAGCGCGGCATCGTCGAGATCATCGGCCGCATCGTCGCGCTCGCGCGCGGCAAAGCCGTCCCGTTCGGACACGTGCTGCTCCCCATCTGACCCAGGCCGGTCGTCAGGCTCGTCAAGGCATCGCGTTTGGACTAGTAGGGGAGCCCGTCCCCGTCTTTGATCTAGATCAAGGGATGAAGAGCAACCTCGCATCCGAAGCGGAACAAGTCGGCACTGTCATGGCTGCGCGGTCAGCCGAAGCTGCTTGCGGAGTCGATCCCTGCAGCTTCTGCGAAGCGCGGCCGCTCAGCGTGTGCAGGGCCGTGCCCGAGGCCGATCTCGCCCTGCTGGCGGACGCGGCCACCGTCGTGAAACTCGGCAAGGGCGAGGTCTTGGTCAGGGAGGACGATCCGGCCGATTCCCTGTTCAACGTCACCGCCGGCGCCCTGAAAATCTACAAGCTCCTGCCCGACGGACGCAGGCAGGTTCTCGGCTTCCTGTTCACGGGCGACTTCCTCGGCGTCGGCTTGCGCGACCGCTACGGCTTCACCGCGGAGGGGCTGACGCCGGGGCGGTTGTGTCGTTTCCCGCGCCGCAAGTTCATGCGGCTCCTCGACGCGTGCCCGGCTTTCGAGCGCGAGCTCCTATGTCGGGCCTCGAGCGAGATCTCCGCCGCTCAGGAGCAGATGCTGCTGCTCGGGCGCAAGACGGCCCGCGAGCGGATCGCCAGCTTCCTCAAGGCAGTGTCGGCCCGAACCGAGCGCCTCGGCGCGCCCGCGGACCTCATCCACCTGCCGATGACCCGGACCGACATTGCCGATTATCTCGGGCTCACCACCGAAACCGTGAGCCGCGTCTTCACCGACCTGCGCCGACAGGGCCGCATCCATCTCGCCGGATCGGGCGACGTGCGCCTCGTCGACCCTGTCGGGCTTGCTGCCATCGCCGGAGGGCACGACCGGCGCGCTTGACGAGGGCCGTCACGGCTGAACGTCTTTGTAGAAGACCGTCGCGGCGCGCAGCCGGCCGTCGGGATCGTAGGAAAAGTTCGGGATCTCGCCGACCTTGATCCACCCGCGACGGGCGTAGAGGCGCTCGCCGGCGCTGCCGCTTTCGGTGTCGAGGACGAGAAGCGTGCGTCCGGCCGCGCGGGCGGCGGCTTCCGCGGCCGCGAGCAGCCGCGCGCCGAGGCCCTGTCGACGCAGGCTCGAATGCACCAGCATCTTGGTGATGTCGGCCCGATGCGGCTGGTTGGGCTGGTGCGCAAACGTGACCATTGCTGTGCCGACGATGCGGCCGCCGGCTTCCGCCGCCATCAGGATGCGCGAGCTGTCGGCGAGCCCCGGCAGCTGGCTGCGCCAGAACCCGGCAGCCTGGTCGGGCGTCAGGCCGCGCATGAAATTGACGGAGGCGCCGCTCTCGACCGCATCGACCAGAAGCGCGGCGAGTTCATCGAGGCGGCGCGCTGCCTCGTTCGGCGGTAGCGCGCGGATGGGGGCATCGGACAAGGCGGGCTCCCGGGTGGTGAGAACGACCGCGCCCATGGGGCGGGCCGTCGCGAAGGGTCTAACCCGACAGGCGGATCAGGACCACGCCCGCGAACATCAGGGCGACGGCGCTCCAGCGCCAAGGACCGATGCGCTCGCGCAGCAGGAGGGCGGCGATGGCGAGCGCGAACAGCATGCTCGTCTCGCGCACGGCCACCACGATCGCCACCGGCGCGCGCATGAGCGACCAGATGAACATGACGTAGGAGATCATCGAGATAAGCGCCCCGAAGGTGGCGACCGGCCAATGCTGCGCGAGCAGCGCCGGAACGTTGCGGCTGCGCGCCTGCACGCCAGCGATCGCCAGGGCGTTCAGGACCGAGATCGTCGCCGCGTAGGCGAACGGATTCTGGGCGACGCGCGCGCCTGTCGCGTCCGTCAGCACCGAGGCGGCGGTGACCGCGGCCGCCAAAGCGGCGAAGCCGAGGCCCTTCAAGCTCATGGTGTGCGTGCGCCGGGCCGATTCCCAACCGATCGCGACCAGCCCCGCCGAGACGCAGACGATTCCGGCCGCATCGGACGGCGACGGCCGCTCGCCGAACAGGGGCGCGGCGGCCAGGACCAGGACAACCGGGATCAGGCCGCGGATCAGTGGATAAGCGACGGCGAAATCGCCTTCCCGGTAGGCGGCGCCGAGCAACGTCAGGGCGCCGGCGCTGAGCATCACCGTCAGCGCCACCCAGCCCCAGGCGGCAGCCGGCGGCAGGCCCGAGAAGCTCAGCAGCACGAGGTTCGGCAGCCCGGCCCCGATGACGAGGGCGGCGAGCGCGCCGCCCGGGTCCGGCCGCGCCTTCACCCACGCGTTCCAGGTCGCGTGCAGGAAGGCGCTCCCAAGCATGACGGCGAAGACGAGGGAATCCAAGGGCAGGGCTCCGGCCTGTCCTCAAACCATGGTTCGAGCACTTCCGGAACGGCTCCCGCCGCGACAGGGGGAGCGCGACACCGCCTTCCCTTGGAAAACCGCACCCCGGCTGCTATCTCCCGGCCCAGCTGATCGACCCGCGCCGCGCGTCGTGAGCGCCGCCCGGAACCCCATGACCGCTCACGCCATCGATAATATCCGCAACTTCTCCATCGTGGCGCATGTCGACCACGGCAAGTCGACGCTGGCCGACCGGCTGATCCAGACGACCGGGGGGCTGTCGGAGCGCGAGATGACCGAGCAGGTGCTCGATTCCATGGATATCGAGCGCGAGCGCGGCATCACCATCAAGGCGCAGACCGTGCGCCTCGAATATCCGGCGAAGGACGGGCGCACCTACGTGCTCAATCTCATGGACACGCCCGGCCATGTCGATTTCGCCTACGAGGTGTCGCGCTCCCTCGCCGCCTGCGAGGGCTCGCTCCTCGTCGTCGACGCCTCGCAGGGCGTCGAAGCGCAGACCCTCGCCAACGTCTATCACGCCATCGACGCCGGCCATGAGATCGTGCCCGTTCTCAACAAGATCGACCTGCCGGCTGCGGAGCCTGAGCGCGTCAAGGAGCAGATCGAGGAGGTGATCGGCATCTCGGCCGAGGACGCCATCCCCATCTCCGCCAAGACCGGCCTCGGCATCGGCGATGTGCTGGAGGCGATCGTGCAGCGCCTGCCGCCGCCGCAGGGCGACGAGAAGGCGCCGCTCAAGGCCCTCCTCGTCGACAGCTGGTACGACGCCTATCTCGGCGTCGTCGTGCTCGTGCGCGTCGTCGACGGCGTGCTGAAGAGGGGCATGACCATCAAGATGATGGGCACGGGCGCCGCCTACGGCGTCGACCGCGTCGGCGTCTTCCGCCCCAAGATGACGGAAGTCGGCCAGCTCGGACCCGGTGAGGTCGGCTTCCTCAACGCTTCCATCAAGGAGGTCGCCGACACGCGGGTCGGCGACACCATCACCGAAGACCGGCGGCCGACGCCGACCGCCCTGCCCGGCTTCAAGCCGGTGCAGCCGGTGGTGTTCTGCGGCCTCTTTCCGGTCGACGCCGCCGAGTTCGAGAACCTGCGCGCCGCCATGGGCAAGCTCCGCCTCAACGACGCCAGCTTCTCCTACGAGATGGAGACGAGCGCCGCCCTCGGCTTCGGCTTCCGCTGCGGCTTCCTCGGGCTCTTGCACCTCGAGATCGTGCAGGAGCGTCTCGAGCGCGAGTTCAATCTCGACCTCATCTCGACGGCGCCGAGCGTCGTCTACAAGATCCACCTCAGCGACGGCCGCACCACCGAGTTGCACAATCCGGCCGACATGCCGGACGTGATGAAGATCGAATCGATCGAGGAGCCGTGGATCCGCGCCACCATCCTGACGCCGGACGAGTATCTCGGCGGCATCTTGAAGCTGTGCCAGGACCGGCGCGGCGAGCAGGTCGATCTCAATTACGTCGGCAAGCGCGCCATGGTGGTCTACGACCTGCCGCTCAACGAGGTGGTGTTCGACTTCTACGACCGCCTGAAATCGATCTCGAAGGGCTACGCCTCCTTCGATTACCACCTCACCGATTACCGCGAGGGCGACCTCGTCAAGATGCAGATCCTCGTCAACGCCGAGCCGGTCGACGCGCTGTCCATGCTCGTGCACCGCAACCGCGCCGAGATGCGTGGCCGCGCCATGTGCGAGAAGCTGAAGGACCTGATCCCGCAGCACCTGTTCCAGATCCCGATCCAAGCGGCGATCGGCGGCAAGATCATCGCCCGCGAGACCATCCGCGCCCTGCGCAAGGACGTGACGGCGAAATGCTACGGCGGCGACATCTCGCGCAAGCGCAAGCTCCTCGACAAGCAGAAGGAGGGCAAGAAGCGCATGCGCCAGTTCGGCAAGGTCGATATCCCGCAGGAAGCCTTCATCGCCGCGCTCAAGATGGACAGCTGACTCGCAACGCCGTCCGGTTCGCTATGACCCTATGCACAGAGAGCCACATCGATGTATTCGTCGAATGCGACCTTCGGGCTCATCGAGCTGGTCGGCTACAGGATAATCGCCGCACTCATCGCCAACGTCGAGCTGCGCTCGGTCGATCGAGCCCCAAGGAATCCCTTAAAGGTACGCGATCGTGCGTCCGGCGACGAGCGTCAACACCCAGGCAACGAGCGATATGGCTGCGAGCGGCCGCGCGGAAGCGGGCAGCGTGGCATAGCCCATGGCCGAGCCGAAGCGGGCGTGGAACACGGCGAGGTTGACGAGGCCGACGGCGATGAAGGCGAGCTTGGCGTAGAAGGCCGGATTGACGCCGAGCGCGCGCGCCTCGACGGCGAGCAGCGTCACGCCGGTCGGGATCTGGAGAAGAAGGCCAAGAGCGGCGAGCGGGATGGCGATGCGGCCCGTCTCGCCCGCGTCCTCGCGGTCGAGAAGCACCTTGATGTCGAATACGGCGATGCCGCCGACCACGAAGGCGGCTCCCAGCACGTGCAGGACGTTGACGACCAGGAAAAGCCAAGCCGAGTTCCGCGCCGCCTCGCCGAGGGTCGAGGTCTCGAGCCAGCCGAGCCAGTCAGCATACATCGAACCGCGCCTTACCGCAGCTCGAAGGTCTTGCCGCCGACCACGATGCGCTCGGCGCGCATCTCGCGTTCCGTTTTCGTTGACGGATAACCCTCGACCTGCACGTTCGTGCCTGCCTTGATGATCTCGGGTGAGAGCCCGCGCGCCTGCATGCGGAAGGGCGGCGCCAGCACCGCTTCCCAGGTAGCGCCCTGATGCGCGAGGTGGACGTGCACGTGCGG
>DASQLE010000039.1:0-4438 GCA_035630175.1 Beijerinckiaceae bacterium | reverse complement strand
GCGAGGCGTCCATGTATTGCCTCATGGCCCTCGTCCTCCTGACCCGGCCGCGCGGCCTCCTCGGCGAGCGCATCCAGAAATTCGAATGACGATGCGGCGGGATTGGGCGCCTCTCGTCATCGCCGCGCTGGCGCTCGCCGTGTTGCCGTTCGCGCTCGATCGCGTCGGCCTGCCGCTGCGCTCGTCCGTCGACGTCGTCGTGTTCGCCATGGCCTGCCTCGGCCTCAATGTGCTCGTCGGCTATACCGGCCTCGTCTCCTTCGGCCATGGCGCCTGGTTCGGGCTCGCCGCCTATGCGGCGGCGCTGTCGCAGAGGCATTGGTTCGGCGGCAGCATCGTGCTGCCGGCGCTGTTCGCGATCCTCTTCATCGCCGGGACGGCGACGCTCGCCGGCGCGCTCATCCTGCGCCGCCGCGGCGTCTATTTCTCGCTCCTGACCCTCGCCCTGACGGCGCTCCTCTTCGCGATCGCCTATCGTTGGACCGACTTCACCGGCGGCGAGAGCGGGCTCGGCGGCGTCACCCGCGCCACCGTGCTCGGCGTCGATCTCGAGCGGGACGGCGTTTATTACGGCTTCGTCGCCGCCGTTGGCTTCGTCGTCGTGTTCCTCCTCTGGCGCTTCCATCGCTCGCCCGTCGGGCACGTCCTCGTGGCGATCCGCGAGAACGAGCAGCGGGCGCGTTTCGTCGGCTATCCGACCAACCGCTACAAGCTGCTCGGCTTCGTCCTCTCGGCGAGCGTCGTCGGCATCGCCGGCGTGCTGTCGGTCTTCAACCACCGCTTCGCCTCGGCCGAGCCGCTCGCCGTCGCGTTTTCGGGCGAGCTGATCGCCATGGTCGTGATCGGCGGCATGCGCAGCTTCCTCGGGCCGGCGCTCGGCGCCCTGTTCTTCATCCTGTTCCGCGAGTTCCTGTCGATCTGGACGCCGAGCTGGCTGTTCTATTTCGGGCTGCTGTTCGTCGGTTTCATCCTGTTCTCGCCGACCGGTCTCGTCGGCGTCGCGCAGCGCCTCGTCGCGCCGTTCCGCAGAACGGTCTTCGAGGAGGCCGCGATGGCTGGCCGGACTCTGTCCGACGAGCCGCTGCCGCCCTTCCTCGTGCCGTCCGACCACGGCGACGGCGCCGTCCTGGAGGCGCGGGGCATTTCCAAAAGCTTCGGCGCTCTCAAGGCGGTGGCGGGCGTCGACATCCGCGTGCGCGACCGCGCCCTGCACGCCCTGATCGGCCCGAACGGCGCCGGCAAGACCACCGCCTTCAACCTGATCTCCGGCCTCTTCACGCCCGACGAGGGCGACGTCGTCCTGCGCGGCCGCTCGGTCGCCGGGCTGTCGCCGGAGCGCATCACGGAAGCCGGCATCGGCCGCTCCTTCCAGATCACCAACCTGTTTCCGGCCCTGAGCGTCGAGGAGAACCTCCGTCTCGCCGTGCAGGCCCGCCACCCGCGCCGCTTCGATCCCTGGACGGCGGCGCGATCGCTCGACGATGTCGAGCGCGAGACGGGGGCGCTCGTCCGCTATCTCGGCGTCGCCGGCATGGAGCCGGCCGAGGCGGGCGCTTTGTCCTATGGCGGCCAGCGCCTCCTCGACATGGGGCTGGCGCTGGCGACGAAGCCGCGCGTCCTGCTCCTCGACGAGCCCCTGGCCGGGCTGTCGGCGGCCGAGCGCCAGCGCATCGGCGACATCGTCAAGCGCATCTCCTCCGACATTCCCGTGCTCCTCGTCGAGCACGACATCGACCGTGTCTTCCAGATCGCCGACGCGGTCACCGTCATGAACGACGGCCGGGTGCTGGTCGACGGCAGCGTCGAGGACGCGCGCTCGAGCGCGAAGGTGCAGGAGGTCTATATCGGCTCGGGCGCGGCGGTGCTGGCGGCAAAGCCCCGCGAGAGCGCCGCCGAGCCGGCAACCCTCCTCACGGCGGAGGGCATCAACACCTATTACGGCAAGAGCCACATCCTGGCGGATGTGTCGTTCACCGTGCACGAGCATGAGATCGTGGCGCTGCTCGGCCGCAACGGCGCCGGCAAGTCGACGCTCCTGAAGACCGTGATCGGCATCGCGCCGCCCGCGACCGGCGAGATCCGCCTCGACGGCGCCGATCTCGCCGGGCTGCCCGCGGCCGAGATCGCGCGCCTCGGTCTCGGCTACGTGCCGCAGGGCCGCGGCTTGTTCGCCGGCATGACGGTCGCCCAGAACCTCGAGCTCGGCCGCCTCCGGCGCCAGACCGGGCGCGGCGTGCGCTGGGATCTCGAACGCATCTTCGACTATTTCCCGCGCATCCGCGAGCGCCTCGATACGCCGGCCGACTTCCTGTCGGGCGGCGAGCAGCAGATGGTGGCCGTCGCCCGCGCCCTGTCGGGCAACGTGCGCGTCCTCTTGCTCGACGAACCGTTCGAGGGACTCGCCCCCACCATCGTCGAGCAGCTCTTCGAGAGCTTCGACAAGCTCCGCCACGAGGTGTCGATCATTCTCGTCGATCACCATCTCGACCTCGCCCTCGCGCTCTCCGACCGCACCGTCGCGCTCGAGCGCGGACGCGTCATCCACTCAGGGCCGTCGAGCGTCTTGCGCGACGATCTCGCCCTCAGGCGCAAGGTGCTATGGCTATGACCATCCACGTCATTCCGGGGCGCCGCGAAGCGGCGAGCCCGGAACCTACGACCGGGTGATACGCGTGGTGCTTGATCGTGGGTTCCGGGCTCGCACTACGTGCGCCCCGGAATGACAGAGGGAGGGAGATTGAGATGCCGGCCGTCGCCATCGTCGGAACAGGCCTGATCGGCAGATCCTGGGCGATCGTCTTCTCCCGCGCCGGATGGGAGGTGCGCCTCACCGACCCGAGCGCCGACCAACTCGTGGCCGCTCCGCTTCTGATCCGGCAAGGGCTTGATGAGCTTGCCGCCCATGGCCTCGCCGCGCCCGCGGCGGCGTCTCGGCGCGTCTCGGCCGTGGCTTCGCTCGCCGAGGCGGTTGGCGGCGTCGATCTCGTGCAGGAGAACGGACCCGAGGTGGTCGAGATCAAGCGCGAGCTCTTTGCCGAGCTCGATCGCCTCGCGCCGGACGGCGCCATCCTGGCCTCGTCGAGTTCGGCCATCGTCGCTTCCCGCTTCACCGAGACCCTGGCCCATCGTGAGCGCTGCCTCGTCGCGCATCCGGTCAACCCGCCGCACCTCGTGCCGCTCGTCGAACTGTGCGGCGCGCCCTGGACGGCGCTCGACGTCGTCGAGCGCGCGAGGGGGATCTATGACGCCGTCGGCCAGGTGCCGATCGTGGTCAACCGGGAGGTGGAGGGTTTTGTCCTCAACCGGCTGCAGGGCGCGCTGCTCTCCGAGGCGCTTCGTCTGGTAGGGGAGGGGATCGTCGGGCCGCACGATCTCGACAAGACGGTCAAGGACGGACTCGGCCTGCGCTGGTCTTTTCTCGGACCGTTCGAGACCATCGAGCTGAACGCGCCGGGCGGCATCGCCGATTACTGCGCGCGCTACGGCGGCTTCTATCGCCGCCTCGCCGCCGATGCGCCGAAGCCGGAGGTGTGGGATGAGGCCGGCGTGGCACGCATCCTCGCGGCTTGGGACGAGACGCCCGCAGCCGACAGGCTCGCAGCCAAGAGCGCGTGGCGCGACGCCCGTCTGACGGCGCTCCGCGCGCACAAGGCGGCGCAGACGCCCTCGGATGCCGCCTGAGCACGGTCATGGCCGCGCGGCGCGGCGATTGCCAGGCGCGAGCGGTACCGGCAACCTGCCGCTGACACCGCCCGCATGCGCATCCGAGCCGGACCCGATGAACCCGTTCGCCCTGTCGTCCGAGCAGCTTGCCATCCGCGACATGGCCAAGGCCTTCGCCGACGACACGCTGGCCGGCGACGCCCTCGCCTGGGATCAGCAGAAATTCTTTCCCGTCGACGTGCTGCGGGAGGCGGCGGCGCTCGGCATGGCCGGGATCTATGTGCGCGAGGAGGCCGGCGGCTCAGGCCTGACGCGGCTCGATGCGGCGTTGATCTTCGAGGCGTTGGCGACCGGCTGCCCGACGATCGCGGCCTACATCTCCATCCACAACATGGTCGCCTGGATGATCGACAGGTTCGGCTCCGACGAGCAGCGCCGGGCCTGGCTGCCGAAGCTATGCGCCATGGATTCTCTGGCGAGCTATTGCCTGACCGAGCCGGGCGCCGGCTCCGACGCGGCGGCCCTGACCACGCGGGCGGTGCGGGACGGCGACGCCTATGTGGTCGACGGCGTCAAGCAGTTCATCTCCGGCGCCGGGGTGTCGGACCTCTACCTGACCATGGCGCGGACGGGCGGCGGCGGCGCCGGCGGCATCTCCAGCTTTCTTATCGAGAAGGGCACGCCCGGGCTCTCCTTCGGCGCCGAGGAGCGCAAGATGGGCTGGAACGCGCAGCCGACCCGGCAAGTCATCTTCGAGAATTGCCGCGTTCCGGCC
>DASQLE010000038.1:0-3354 GCA_035630175.1 Beijerinckiaceae bacterium | reverse complement strand
AACGGCGGCGGCGGCTGGGACCATCCCATCCACCTGCATTTCGAGGAAGGCGTCACGATCGACCGCGGCAGCAACCCGATCCCCTCCACCGAGCGGCTCGTGCGCAAGGATGTCTGGCGCCTAAGGCCCGGCGGCGAGGTCAATGTGCAGGTCCGATTCGGTGAGTTTGGCGGCGCCTATGTCAACCACTGCCACAACACCGCCCACGAGGACTTTGCCATGCTCCTGCGCATGCAGGTTCTCGCCGCGCATCCCGACCAGGGCGGGACGTCGCCGCAGTACGTCGTCACCAAGACGCCGATCCCGACACCCAACGGCGTCCTGTGGAAGGACCCGGAGATCCTTCCCGAGGGCGATCCGCGCACGAGAACCGTCGCCGGCAGTTCCGGATCCGGCTGAGGCGTGGCGTCGACGCCGGCGCCGATAGAGGTGAGGGATCGAACCGCGCACCTTCTCGGCGCCGCGCGGCCAAGCGCCTGCGCCTCTTGTCAGAGCCTCTTGCCAGGACGACAAGAACGGCACATCCTCCGCACGAGCCGTTTGGCCGCCTCCTGCGACCGCGTCATGCGCTCCCCGGAGCCCGACGCGGGTGGTGCGCGATCCGGGTGAGGCGCGATGGGTTGTGCAGCGTCCTGACAACTGAGTTCGGAGGCGCACGATGACGACGTCGGTTCACCCCGCAGCACCCCACCATCTGCCGGCGTTCCTGACGGCGCCCGGCGAGACCGACGTTCTTATGGTGGCGGTCGCCGTGTTCCTGGTCGTCGCCGTCCTGATGGTCGGCATCCTGTTTCTGCGCCTGCACACCCTTCCGGAGCGCCTGGCGCACAAGGGGCACAAGCTGCAGTTCGAGATCGTCGCCGTGCTGGGCCTGCTCGCCCTGTTCACGCACGTGCATCTCTTCTGGGTCGCCGGCCTGCTGCTCGCGCTGATCGACATCCCCGATTTCAGCGGCTCGCTCAACCGGATCGCGGGGTCAGCGGAGACGATCGCCGGATTGAAACCCGGCGAAGGTGCCGTGATCGATCGCCGCGATGCGGCCATCGTCGCCGCGAAGCCTGACGACGGCGTCGCGGCTGTGGCGGACGGGAGCAGCGCCGCATCGGACCCTGCTGCACAAGGATCCGACAAGATCACACGTCGCTCCGACGCACGCACGGCGCGGACGCATGCTTGAGCTCCTCCTCTGCTCCCTGCTGACGGTTTTCCCGGACTACCTCTACCGGCGCTACGTCCAAGGAAAGCGCCTCGGCAAGGAGATCACGCTCTATTCGGTGTGGTTCGAACTGCGCTGGGGCATTGTCGCCTGCCTGATGCTCACCGTGGGCTTGATCACGGTCATCTTCTACAACCATCCCTCGACCACCAACGTCACCTTGTTCTTCCGGAGCGTGCCGATCGTTCCCGAAACGATCGGCCGCGTCGCCGAGGTCCATGTCGGTTTCAGCGATCAGGTCGCTGCGGGCTCGCCGATCTTCAGGCTGGACAGCGCGAAGCAGGAGGCTGAGGTGGAGACCGCTCGGCGCAAGATCGCTGAGATCGAGGCCGGGCTGGTGGTGGCGCGCACCGATATCCTGGCGGCCGACGGCAAGATCCAGGAGGCGAACGGAGCTTACCAGCAGGCCTTGGACGAACTCGAGACCAAGCAGGAGCTGTATCGGCGCAATCCCGGCCTCGTTGCGCGGCGGGACATCGAGAAGCTGGAAGTTGCCGCCGTGGGACGCCGCGGGGCCGTCGCGGCGGCGGCCGCCGCGAAGAGCGCCGCCGAGGCGCGCGTCTCATCGCTTCTCCCCGCCGAGAAGGCCAGCGCCGAAGCGGCATTGGCGCAGGCCGAGGTCGATCTGAGCAAGACCGTCATCCGCGCCGGCGTCGGCGGACGCGTGGAGCAGTTCGCCCTGCGCGTCGGCGACATCGTCAACCCAATGATGCGTTCGGCCGGAATCCTGATCCCGGAAGGGGCGGGGCGGCGAAGCCTTCAGGCCGGCTTCGCCCAGATCGAAGCGCAGGTCATGAAGGTCGGAATGGCGGCCGAGGTCACGTGCATCTCGAAGCCGTGGACGGTCATCCCGATGGTGGTAACGCAGGTGCAGGACTTCATCGCCGCCGGCCAGTTCCGCGGCGGCGAGCAACTGATTGATGCGCAGCAGGTGACCCAGCCGGGAACCATCCTGGTTTTCCTCGAGCCTCTCTACGAGGGCGGGCTCGAGGGCGTGACGCCCGGCAGCAGTTGCATCGCCAACGCTTATTCCAGCAATCACGAGCTGATCACCGCCGGGAATATCGGGGCGACGCGGCGCCTTGCTCTTCACGCGGTGGACGCTGTCGGCGTCGTCCACGCCATGATCTTACGGATTCAGGCCCTGGTGCTGCCGATCAAGACACTTGTGTTCAGTGGGCATTGACGCCTTCGGCCAGCGTCGCGGCATCCCGTGCGCCGGAGACCCGCTCACGTCAATACGTGCCCCAGGATCGCCAGCCCGAGCACCGAGATTGTCGTCACGTACCGAACCATCACCCTGTAGGTCATCATCGCCTGCCCCCGCCATTGACGCCGGCATAGTTGCCGCGATTCGGAGCACGGAGTCGGTCGCGGAACTGTTCTCAACGGGATTCTTGCGTAGGGTGATGAACGCCCCGGGTGCGTCCGATGCTGGTGGGCGGTGACGGGCTCGAACCGCCGACCCTCTCGGTGTAAACGAGATGCTCTACCAGCTGAGCTAACCGCCCGCCCCGATCACATAAAAAGCGATGGGCCGCGGCGCAAGCGCTGCCGGCCCGGAAAGGCCTTCAGCGCCCGTTGACGGCCTCCTTGAGGCCGGCGCCGGCGCGGAATTTCGGCGTCTTGCTGGCCGGCACCTGCACCTTCTCGCCGGTGCGCGGGTTGCGCGCCTCGCCGGCGGCCCGGTTGCCGACGACGAAGCTGCCGAAGCCGACGATCTTCACCTCCTCGCCCCGCTTCAGGGCCTCCGTGATGGAGTTGATCGCCGCGTCCAGAGCCTTGCCGGCGTCGCCGCGCGACAGGTTGGCCTGCTCGGCCACGGCGTTCACGAGATCGGCTTTGTTCATTCGGTTCTCCTCATCGGCTGTTTGGGAGGCGGCCCGTCGCCGGGGCCGCGGTGAGACGGGGTCGGGTCACAGGAAGAAACACGACCCGCCATGGCACGGACGCGGCACGCACGCCGAGGGCCGGATCTCACGTCGACGACGGCGCTCGGGGACGACCCGTGTGGCCCAAACCCCGCTCGCTGGCAACCCTCGGGCCGGAAGCGAATCAAGGAAAAACATGACCGCTCTCCAGAGCACGGCGCAGGGATGCCGACACGCCTTGGCCGACCCGCCGCAGCTCACAAAAAA
>DASQLE010000037.1:0-2429 GCA_035630175.1 Beijerinckiaceae bacterium | reverse complement strand
TCGCCCGGCCTGGCAGGTTCCGATCGAAATATGGTCGCCGTCGGGATTGCCGATGACGCAGAATCCGTTCTGGGTCGAGCCGACGGAGAATGGCGTGCGCGCCTATTTCATGCCGGACGACAATCAATCGACGCTGTTCGTCTATGAGGCGCAGACGCGATAAGTAAGCAGGACGTCGCCCAGCAGCACTGCCCGACCGCATCGAAAGCGAGAACGGACACCGGGCTAGGGGCCGCCGCCGAGCCTGCGCCGGGAGCGGGGCTGGCCGCATTGCACGCTATCCGGCGACCTCCTACTCAGCGACTTCGATTTCGAGCCCTGTCGCGGGCAACGTCGGCTGGAACCCTTCACTCCGGGGCCGACCGAGATTGGCGCCCATCGCTTTTCGTTCGGGGCGGCGGAACGTTCGGCCGGCAAGGCTGTTTGCCCGGGCACTGGAACATCGCCCGGCCGGCCATGCTGGACTCTTCCGCCGTCAACCGCCCGCAGCCGCCCCGGCCGAGCCTGATGGTGCCGCCGCCGGGCCCGCCCGGCCCGCATTGCACCTCGTCCGGCGACCTCCTATAAGGCGGCCGTCGGAGCGTAGCGCAGCCCGGTTAGCGCACTAGTCTGGGGGACTAGGGGTCGCGAGTTCGAATCTCGCCGCTCCGACCATCAAGCGCCCTGACATCTTTCATAAAGTCGGCGCGTCGGCGCGAGAACGCGCCGTCGACGATTTTCGACTTTCGACAAAGTTTTCGACCGGGCCGTTCCGACGGCTATCGTGCGCTATGCGCGGCTCCCAACACGAGCTCCGTTCCTCGTCGAAGAACGGTCGACGAATGACATAGACGCGACGCCGAGCCAGCCATCCGGCCGCCCTGTGACCTTTGCGACCGAAGCAGCTCTTCACCTTGTCGCCTTGAAACGAGGCGGGCACAGTGTTGCGCATGATGCAACCTGCAACCCCGCCTTCCCCCCTCGCCAGCAGTGCCGACGCAATACCAGGCGCGTTGCCGCAGCCGGCGCCGCCCCTTGTCGAGCACGTCTTCGTTCCGACCCCGAGCTCGGGCGTGCTGACGGCCGGCGGCGTCGTCCTCGCCATCGCCGCTCTCTATTTCGGGCAGGACGTTTTCGTGCCCTTCGCGCTCGCCGTCCTTCTGAGCTTCGCGCTGGCGCCGCTCGTCTTGTGGCTGAGGCGCCTGCGGCTTCCGAGGATCCCGGCGATCGTTCTTGCCGTCGCCTTTGCCGGCAGCATCATCGGCGGGATCGCGTTCGTTGTCGCCGGCCAGCTTGTGCAGCTTGCGGGCAACCTGCCCAGCTACCAACAAACGATCAGCACGAAGCTTCAATCGCTGCGATCGACGGCGCCGGGCAGCGGGGTCGTCGGGCAGGTGACGGAGACCATCCGAGAGCTCAGCCAGGAACTGGCGGCGCCGAAACCCTCAGACTCTCAAGGCACCGCTGGGCAGCGGGGCGGCTTTGCATCGGGGCAGCGCACCCCGATCCCGGTCACGCTTGAACCCGGCTCTGCCCAGCCCATTCAGGTCATCCAGACGGTGCTCGGACCGCTCATCGCGCCGCTCGCCACGGCAGGTCTTGTCGTCGTCTTCGTGATCTTCATCCTGATCGAACGCGAGGACCTCCGGGACCGCTTCATCAAACTGGCCGGTTCGGGCGACCTGCAGACGAGCACCGAGGCCGTCAACGAAGCGGCTGCGCGGGTAAGCCGCTACCTGCTGATGCAGCTCATCGTGAATCTCACGTATGGCGTTCCCCTCGGGATCGGCTTGTATCTGATCGGCGTTCCCAACGCGCTGCTGTGGGGTTTGCTCGCCGCGCTCCTGCGTTTCGTCCCTTATCTGGGGCCGTTTCTCGCCGCTTTGTTTCCCGTGGCGCTCGCTTTCGGGGTTGATCCCGGCTGGTCGATGCTCGGCTGGACCGTGGCCCTGTTCCTCACCCTGGAGCTCCTCAGCAACAATGTCGTCGAGCCGTGGCTCTATGGTGCCAGTACGGGTCTCTCCTCGCTCGCCATCATCACGGCGGCGATCTTCTGGACATCCTTGTGGGGTCCGGTCGGCCTCTTGCTCTCGACACCTCTTACGGTGTGCCTGGTCGTGATCGGACGCTATGTTCCGCAACTCGAATTCCTCGGCACCTTGCTCGGGAGCGATCCGGCCCTTGCCCCGGAGGAGCGGTTCTATCAACGTCTGCTCTCCGGAAATATCGAGGAGGCGGTGGAGATCGCCGAGGGCTTCGTCGATGAGAAGGATGCCGCGGCTTTTTTCGAGGAGGTCGCGATCCCGGCGCTGCGACAGGCTGAAAATGACCGCCACCGGAACACCAGCGACACCAACTACCGGCGCATCGTTGCGGAGGGCTCGCTCGTTGTCCTCCGCGAGGTCGAAGACCATGTGCGCGAACAACGGGAGGAAGAGCAGGCCAGCGCC
>DASQLE010000036.1:0-10080 GCA_035630175.1 Beijerinckiaceae bacterium | reverse complement strand
AAGCACGTCGATGCCCGCCGAAGCGCACACATGGGCGATGCCGCTGCCCATCTGCCCGGCACCGATGACCCCGATGGTCTTGATGTCAATGCCCATGGCAGCTTGCCCCGTTCCCTGTCTCGGCTATTCGGCGCGCCGCCTTTGTCATTGATCGCCCGCCTTGGCGAGTTCCTTCTCCAGCTCGGGCAGGATCTGGAACAGGTCGCCGACGAGGCCGTAATCGGCGACCTGGAAGATCGGCGCGTCTCGTCCTTGTTGATAGCCACGATCACCTTGGAATCCTTCATGCCGGCGAGATGCTGAATAGCCCCTGAAATGCCGACCGCGATGTAGAGGTCCGGCGCCACCACCTTGCCGGTCTGGCCGACCTGCCAGTCGTTGGGCGCGTAGCCGGCGTCGACGGCGGCCCGCGAGGCGCCGACGGCGGCGCCGAGCCGGTCGGCGACCGGCTCGATCACCTTCTTGAAATTGTCCGCCGATCCGAGCGAGCGCCCGCCCGAGATGATGATGCGCGCCGAGGTGAGCTCCGGCCGTTCCAGCTTGGCGATCTCCTCGCCCTTGAAGGAGGAGAGGCCGGGATCGTCAACCGCGGACGCGGCCTCGACCGGGGCCGAGCCGCCGTCGCCGGCCGCCGGAAAGGCGGCGGTGCGCACCGTGATGACCTTCTTGGCGTCGCTCGCCTGCACGGTCTGGACCGCGTTGCCGGCATAGACCGGGCGCTCGAAGGTGTCGGGCGAGACGACCTTGGTGATGTCGGACACCTGCATCACGTCGAGCAGCGCGGCGACGCGCGGCATGACGTTCTTGCCGGTCGTCGTGGCGGCGGCCACGAGCGCGTTGTAGCCGCCCGCCAGGGACACGATCAGCGCCGCCGCCGGCTCGGCGAGGAGATGGTCGTAGCGCCCGTCGTCGACGAGCAGCACCTTTTCCACGCCGCCGAGCTTCGCGGCGGCTTCCGCCGCCGGCCGGCAGGCAGCGCCGGCGACGAGCACGTGAACGGGCTCGCCGAGCGTCTTCGCGGCGCTGAGCGCCTTGGCGGTCGCGTCCTTCAGGGAGGCGTTGTCGTGTTCGGCGAGGAGGAGGGTCGTCATCGAGAGGCGTCTTTGCTGTCCGTGTCGCGTCAGAGGACGCCGGCTTCCACTTTGAGCTTCTGAACGAGCTCGGCCGGGGATGCGACCTTGACGCCGGCCTTGCGTCCGCTCGGCTCCACCGTCTTGAGCACCTTCAGGCGCGGCGTGACGTCGACGCCGAGCGCCTCCGGCGTCAGCTCCTCGAGCGGCTTCTTCTTGGCCTTCATGATGTTGGGGAGCGAAGCGTAGCGCGGCTCGTTGAGGCGCAGATCCGTGGTGACGACGGCCGGCAGCTTCAGGCTGACCGTCTGCAAGCCGGCATCGACTTCGCGCGTCACCTCCACGCTGCCCTCGCCCACCGTGACCTTCGAAGCGAAGGTGCCCTGCGGCCAGCCGAGCAGCGCCGCCAGCATCTGGCCGGTCTGGTTGGCGTCGTCGTCGATCGCCTGCTTGCCCATGACGATCAGTTGCGGGCTCTCGCGCTCGGCGACCGCCTTCAGGATCTTGGCGACGGCAAGCGGCTCGACGATCCCGTCCGTCTTCACCAGGATGCCCCGGTCGGCGCCCATGGCAAGGGCGGTGCGGATCGTCTCGGTCGCCTGCTGCGGACCGATCGAGACGGCGACGATCTCGCTCGCCTTGCCCTGTTCCTTCAACCGGATCGCCTCCTCGACGGCGATCTCATCGAAGGGGTTCATGGACATCTTGACGTTGGCAAGCTCGACGCCCGAGCCGTCGGGCCTGACCCGGATCTTGACGTTGTAATCGACCACCCGCTTGACGGGCACGAGAACCTTCATGACCTGTCCCTTGGCGTCAGGGCCGGCCCGGAACGTGGTTAGGGCGACCCGACATGCTGCGCCGTCCCTGCGCGACAGGCAAGCGAGCGGACGTAACGACGGCGCTCCCGACTTGTCAACGCGGCCAAACCTCTTCGCGTTGCCTATCGGTTCTGTCCCGGCACCCACAGGACGTCGCGCCCGCCGCCATCATTGGCGTGGCGAGCCGCGACAAAGAGGAAATCGGACAAGCGATTGAGATAGGCCTTGGCGGCTTGCGAGACGGACTCGCCGGGCCGCTCGGCGAGGGCGACGACGAGGCGCTCCGCCCGCCGGCACACGGTCCGCGCCAGGTGCAGGTCCGCCGCTGCCGCGGTGCCGCCCGGCAGAACGAACGATGTGAGCGGCGCCAGATGCGCGTTCATGCCGTCGATCTCACGCTCCAGGCGTTCCGTCTGCGCGTCCGTGATGCGCAGCGGCTCATAAGGCAGCGGCTCTTCGCCGGCCGGCGTCGCGAGATCGGCGCCGAGATCGAACAGGTCGTTTTGGATGCGGCCGAGCATGGCGTCGAGCTCGGCATCCTCGCGGGTGTGCAGACGCGCGAGACCGATGCAGGCATTGGTCTCGTCGACGGTGCCGAACGCCTCGATGCGCAGATCGTGCTTGCCGCGTCGCTCGCCGGTGACGAGGCCGGTCGTGCCGTCGTCACCGGTGCGCGTGTAGATCTTGTTCAGTTTGACCACGGCACCGCCACCCGCAGAAGCTCAAGTCGCTATATCCCGGGATGCCGGGCCCGTTCGTCAAGCCCCGCATGCCGGTCAGGCGAGCCAATGCTCGGCAGCTTAAGCAAAGCGCATCGCGATTTAAGCGGCGGCGACCACGCGGCCCGCCGCGTTCATGCGGCAGTTGATTGTTGCCTGGCGCGTCTCGAGGCCGCCCTGCCGTTTGTAGACGATGCGGAACTCGACCGGCGCGGCGAAGCCGCCTCGGGCCGATTGCATCGGACCGGCGGAAGCTGCATCGACGCGCATGACCCCGTAGGGCAGCGCCGACGCCACGATCGCGGTGCGGCAGCTCTGCACGACGGCTTGCGGCGTGCCGGGCCGCGGCGTGAGCGGCGAGCGGAACCGTTCCACGTCCTCGCGCGTGCCGCTCACCGGACCGATATCGGGGAAATACGCGGTGAAGCGGGGGCCGCACGGGTTGCCGCGCGGGCGCTCGCGCCGCCGCGGCTCGTCCCCGCACGGGGCCAACGCGGTCGGCAGCCGGATCGAGGACCCTCCGCCGAGGCCGGATGCAGGCCCGGCGCCGAGCCCGCTTCCCGTCCCGATCGAACCCGTCGTCGCCGGACCCGCCGCGGCGCCGCCGGCACCCGCGCCGCCACCGCCGATGCCGCCAGCGGTGCCACCGATGCCGCCGACAGTGCCGCCCGCGCCGCCGCCGACACCGCCCACGGCGCCGCCGACCCCGCCCACGGCGCCGCCGACTCCGCCCACGGCACCGCCGACTCCGCCAACTGCCCCACCGACTCCGCCAACCGCCCCGCCGACTCCACCGATCGCTCCACCGACACCGCCGATCGCTCCGCCAACACCGCCGATGGCGCCGCCGCCGATGCCGCCGACCGCCCCGCCGATGCCGCCGACGGCGCCACCGACGCCGCCGACGGCGCCGCCGACGCCGCTGACGGCCCCGCCGGCGGTACCGGTCACGGTGCCCGTGACGCCGGGCGCGATGCCGCCGAGGCTCTGGCTTTGCGCGCTATGGGGACCGAGAAGCGCCGCGATGGCCACGGTCGCGAGAGCTGCTTTGCGCATGGGATCACCTCCTAAATAAGTGGTCGTCGAGTCTTCATGGGTGGATAGGGCCGCGGCGGCCGCGCCTCCGTCACAGCGGGCTCCCGGCCGGCGGCCGGGTCGGACGGAGAACGTCGGGCAGCGGAATGATCGGGATGTCGGACACCTCCCGACGGGCGTTTGGCGTCAGGCGCGCGGTCGATGCTCTGGGCTGCAGGCGCGACGGCGACGATCGGTCGAGCGAGCTTGTCACGTCCGGCGATACGAGGGCCGGAGCTCGCGCCATGTCCCGCGTCGCCTTCGACGCGACGGGCCTTGAGCGCGCCGCTGGTTGGGCGCGCTCCGGTTGCAGGCGCCGCGCCGGCTTCGCCCCCCTCTCGCCGGCATCGGGCTCATCGTCCGGATCGAGGGTCTCGGCCGGCCGGGCGGCGAGCCGCGCGGGCGGCTTCGCGCGGCGGTTGGGGTTGGCCTTGTCGGTTTCGGGGGTCTGCGCCTGCCGATCCGGGCGCTCCGCCGGCCGCGCCGCGATGCGGCCGGGCGACGAGGCTCGGCCGGCGGGCGTTGCGTCCGGCTCCTTGGCGCCAATCGTCCCGCGGCCGCGCTCGTCGTCCGACCGGCGTGCCGACGGTTGCGCCGACGGATCGGTTTGCGGACCGGCCGGCACGGCCGCGGATGGGGTCTCCACCTTCGGCGCGGCGACCGCCGCCTGCCGCTCGACCGGCGGGGCCGGCGGCAGCTCGGCGGGTGCTGCGGGAGGACGCGTGGCCAGCCCAAGCGGCAGCGGCGGCGCCGGTAGCGGAAGCCGCGGCTCGGGCAATGCCGCGAGGTCTTGCCCGGATCGCGATGCGGCGGGCGCTGGAGGCGAACGGGACGCGGGCGCGGCGGGCAGGCCCGTCGGTTCACTCGCCCCCTGGCGGATTCCCGGCCAGATGCGTTTCAGGGCTGCGGGAGCGCCCAGGGGATCGGGCAGGAACAAGCGCGTGAGGTCCCGCCCGGCCGGCCGTCCGGACGGCGCTTCGAACCGTGACATCTGCGGCAAGGGGACCGGCGCGATCCAGGAGCGCGAGAACGGCGCCTGGATCGAACCCGTCGCGAGCGCGTCCATCCCCGCTCGATTGAGCTCATCCTTCAGTTCTTGGCCGCGCTCTTGTCCGAGTTCCTCGGCGCGCTCGGAGAGGCCGCGGGCGAGCGCGCGCAAGGCCTGCTCCATCTGCTGCTGCGTGCGAACGACGCCTCCGGATTGTGCATCCTGGGCCGCGCTTGAATTGGCGGCCAACAACGCGCCGCCAAGCAGACCGATCCATGCCAAACCTGTTGCGCGCGCCGCAACAGAATGCCGGTGGCCGCCGCGGCGACCACGGTCCGCTTTCCCCGAAATCATGATGGTGCCGCATCCGATTCTGAAAGAAGAACCGACTGCCGCAGGTTAAGGTTCCTGGTTTCGCGGGGAATGTCTCTGCACGGCGTGCCTGCCCGACAGGCCGCGCCCCTACCAGCTCACGCGCAGGCCGAGCCGCCCTTGATGCGCCGTGGCGTTGGAGCGGAACTCGCCCGCATAGCCGGCAAAGAGCTGCAGGCCGGCGGTTGCCCCCGTGACCTCGACGGCGACGACCGCGCCGTCGCGTCCGGGCTCCGGATCCCGCAACACGATCGGGGTATCGCCGAAGAAGGCGGGAACCGGCGGGGATGGATCGGAGAGAAAGCGCGACCAGGCGACCCGCAACTCGGGCCGCACGATCCAGCCATTGCCGGCGTTGAGATCGATACCGGTCGCGGCGCCGAGGTTGAAGGTCGAGCGCTCGAACGTCTGCGACGGGAAGACGAGACCGGGACCGAAGGCGCCGATCTCGGCGTAGCCGTCGCGGTCTTGGCTCGAGTAGGATAGCCCGGCGAAGGGCTTGAGGTACGCCTCGCCCAGCGGGGCGGCGAAGCGGAAGCGATAGCCGACGGTGCCGGCCGCGCTGAAGCCCAGCGAGTCGGTCTCGCCGCGCGTCGTGACCGGGACGCCGCCGAAGGCGAGAACGCGCGTCGTGTCGATCCCGGCGCTATCGATGCCGACGAGGCCCTCGGCTTCCCAGCCCGCATAAGGCGTCCAAGCCGCATAGACCGATCCGGAGATCGCGTCGGCTTCGCCGCGCGCGCCGAGGCTGGTCGTCTCGGTATGCGAATAGGTGAAGGCGACACCCGCGAGGAAAGTCGGGCTGAAGAAGCGGTCGATGCCGGCCGAGACGCCGCCGCCGTCCGTCTTGAAGCCGGCCCCGCGCGCATCGGCCCCGACTCGCGACGTGTAGCCGAATCCCGAGGCCCACGTGCGAAAGTTAGTCGCGCTCGCAGCCGCCGTCCCGATCTCGCTTTCGATGGCGCCCTCGCCGAGGGCGATGCCGGGCACCGCCTCCACCCGCGCCCGCAGCGTGCTGCCGGACGGCGAGAGCTGCGCATACGACACTGGCACGTTTCCGTCGAACAGCAGTTGGCTGAAGCTGGTCTGCGCCAAAGCGGCCGGAGCCGCGCCGCCGACAGTCGCCGTCAGCACGAGGAGGCGCGCCATGGAGCCTGTTCTTCGAAGCAGGCTCTGCACGCTGGACTTGAAAAACATGTGACTGCTGCACCGGTTCGCAAGATCGGATTCTTGAAGGCGCAACCTAGGTCCGCACATCTGAGTCGCCAAGCGCCGAAGAGTGTGGATTTCGTTAACGCGCGTCGCCGTCTCGGCTTTCTCGCGCAGGGTGCGTCGTCGCCGCAACACCGGTTGGGCTTCGGCCGATCGTCGCGTCAGGACCGATCGGCGAACCCCGCGCAATGCGCGTCGCACTCTATGCGGCGCGCCACCACACGACGCCCATGATGACGATGATGGCGACGAACTGCAGGAGCACGCGCGCGCGCATCAACTGCTGCGACCGGCCCGGGCTGCCGCCGCGCAGCATGTTGACCAACCCGAGGAGCAGCACGAGGGCGACCGCCACCGTGGCGATCGGCACGAGCAAGCTGACGAACGAATCCAATGTTAAACCTCTGTTCGAATCTCTGCGCGCTCTACAATAACGCCGACAAGCGGGCTCGCCGGTCGGACACGGTCGCGCTCATTCTCTGGCATCGATCACGTCGTGCGGCTTGATCGATCCGGTCAAGCCGCGCCGTGATCCAGGCTCGCGCGGCGCCTGTCAGTTCCGCCGCAGCAGCCTGTCGAAATAGTCGAGCTCCTCGCGCGGCCGCGTCGGATCGCCGAGCTTGCGGCGCAGCTCTTCCATGATGCGGCGCGCCCGCTGCACGGCCGATTCGTCGGCCGTCGGCACGCGCACGCGGCCATCCGAGAAGTCGCGGCTGCGGGTGGGGCGGCCGAGCGGGTCGTTGTCGCGGGCGCTGTTCTGAGCGCGGCCATTGGGATCGCCGGGACCCGGATCGCCGCCCGGCTCGGTGCCGTCCCCTTGGCCCATCATCTGCTGCATTTGCTGGGCCATGCCCTGCATGCCGCGCTGCAGGCCCTCGATCGCGCGCCCCTGGGCGTCGACAGCCTGGCCCTCCTGGCCGTCCTGGCCGAGGGAGCCTTGGGCCTCGCCCATGGCGCCGTCGGCGTCCTGGAGGCCCTGCTCGGGCTGCATGCCCATGCCGCGCATGCGCCGCTGCAATTCCTGCAGGCGCTCGCGCAGCGCCTGTTGACGGCGGCCGAGGCCTTCCGGATCCGCCTGCCCGTTCTCGCCCTCGGCCTGCTCTTCGCCCTCGCCCTGCTCGCCGGGCTGGCGCTGGCCTTGCTGCCGTTGCCCCTGCTGGCGCTGTCCTTGTTGCCCGCGCTGGCCCTGCTGCTGGCGGTTGCCGCGCGGCTGCATGCGCCGCTCCTGACCCTGCCGAAAGGTCTCGTCGCGGAGCTGCTGCTGGTCGCGGCTCAACTGGTCGAGCTCCTCCATCGAGCGGTTCATCTCGCGGGCGAGCGGATCGCTCATGCGGCTATTGGGCCGCGCCGTCTGCAGGTTCTCGAGGATGTTGCGCAATTGCTCGAGCAGGCGCTGCGCCTCGGCCATGTCGCCGCGCTTCATGGCCTGCTCCATCTCGTTGAGCATGCGGTTGAGGTCGTCCTGGGTGATGACGCGGTCCGGATTGCGCCCGTTCTGCTCCGCCTGCTGGCCGTCGCGCTGCATGCGCTCGGCGAACTCGCGCAGGAAGCGGTCCATGGCCTGGCGCAGCTCCTGCGTCAGGCGGTTGATCTCCTCGGACGGCGCGTTGCGCTCCATGGCCTCGCGCAGACGCTCCTGCGCCGCGCGCAGCTCCCGCTCGGCCTCGGACAAGTCGCCGTCCTCGAGCTGCACGGCCATGTGCCAAAGGTAATCGGCGACCTCGAGGAGATCGGCGTCGCTGCGCGCCGAGCGCAGCCGCTCGCTCGCCGAGCGCAGGCCGAGGAACACGCCCCATTGCGGCGTGTAGCGCTCCGGCGCGATGAGCAGCGCATCGAGGGCGAGCTGCGCGCGGCGGCGGTCGTCGGGATCGAGCACGATCGTGCGCCGCTGCTCGACGAGCGCCTTGGCGAGCGGTTTCGTGAAGGGGCGCTGCGGCAGCACGAAATCGATCGTTTCGCTGCGCCCCTCCTGCTCGGCCTCGTCGCGTGCGACGAGCGTCAGCTTGACGCGGGCGCCGGCCCACGGATGCGCCGTCAGGTCGACGGTCGTCTTTGTCTCGCTCTCGCCGGATGCATCGCCCGGCAGGGTGAGGGCGATGCGCGGTGCCGGCACGAGCGAGCGCCGGCCGACAAGTCCCTCGCCCTTCTCGACGAGCCCTTCGGCGGACGTGATGCCGTAATCGTCCTTGGCCCGGTAGGCGAGATTGAAGGTGCCGCGCGCGTTCGTTTCGGGCGCGCCGGCGAAGGCGATCTCGGGCCGTCCGTCGGGAATTGCCTCGATCGTCAGCTTGAGGCCGCCGACGAGGCCGGTGCGCACGGAAAGGTCGCTGGTGCCCGTCAGGGTGAAGCGTTGCTCGCGAAGGTCCGGCCGCGCGTTCTCGGCAGCGGGCAGGGCGGCAAGACCCTGGCCGGGCGTCACGGCGACGTCGGCCTTGCCGGCGACGCGGATGACCACGGTCGAACGGATCGGCGCCTTCAGGCGCTGCTCGCCGGCGGCGAGGTCGATCATCAGGGGCGGCAGGCGCGTGTAGAGCGGCGGATCGATCCAGCCGTCGACGCGGAAGCTCGGGCCGGCGGCGCCGCCCTCGCGCCAGTCGAAGGCGGCACTGATGCGATCGGTGAGTTCCGGTCCGGCCACGAAGGCGCTCGCCGCGACCGCGACAAGGCCGGCGGCGCGCAGCGCGTAGCGGTCGCGCCGCGGCATGTCCGGCCGCGGCGCCGCCACCCGCAGGCGGGTGAGCGCCGCTTCGGCGCGGCGGCGATGCAGCTCCCACAAGGTGCGCGAGCCGGCATCCTCGCCGCCAAGGGCGAGCGTGTCCTCGAAGGCGCGGGCGGGGCCGTGCTTCAGCCCCGAATCCCGATCGAGCCGGTCGAGCGCGGCGCGGCGGGCAGGAGGGCGCAGCCGCGCGAGCGGCCACAGCGACAGAAGAAAGGCGGCGGCGAAGAGCCCGACGCCCACCTTGCGGGCGAGGGGCGGCAGGTCGAGCCACAGGCCGAGCCAGGACAGGACGGCGAAGGCCATGACGATGCCGAGCGGGACCCACAAGCGGGGCCACACCCCCTCCCACCAGAGCGCGGCGCGGGCTCGGCTGACGAGCCGTTCGAGGCGCGCCTGAAGAAGGGTCCGGGCAGGGCGCTGCGGAGGCGAACCCGCGGGCGGGTTCGGGCTGACGCTCATGGAATCTCCTGGCGCGACAACGCGGCCACGATGCATCGGGTCCTTAAAGGTAGCATGGAACGGCGAGGCCGCTACCGGCCAAATTGGCGCGCGGCCTCCCTTGCCCAAGGGGGCGAAGCATCGAGTCCGATCACGTCTTCGTAAGAGGCGAATCCACGACCCTCCCCGGAGGGGCAGGGTCGGACGAAGGTCCGGGGTGGGTTAGACGAGCCAAGCGGGGAGGGCGTCGAGTCCGATCAGATCGTCGTAAGACGGACGCGGGCGCACGACCGCGTAGTCGGCCCCGTTCACCATCACTTCGGGGACGAGGCGGCGCGTGTTGTAGGTGCCAGATTGCACGGCCCCATAGGCCCCCGCGGTCATGACGGCGAGAAGGTCGCCCTCCGTCAGGGGCGGCAGGGCGCGGTCGCGGGCGAGGTAGTCGCCGCTCTCGCAGACCGGCCCGACCACGTCGACGGTCAGCGGCCGCGCATTCGGCGGCGGCTCGGCCACCGGCCGGATGTCGTGATAGGCATCATAGAGCGTCGGGCGGATCAGGTCGTTCATGCCGGCGTCGACGACCACGAAGGTCCTGCCCTCGCCGCGCTTCACGTAGACGACGCGCGTGACAAGGATGCCGGCGTTGCCGGCGATCATGCGGCCGATT